>CAYJJP010000254.1:0-3820 GCA_964370525.1 uncultured Desulfovibrionaceae bacterium
AAAGCACATTTTTTATTATCCAATGGACCATATCCTTTTACTGATTATACGCGACGGCGCTTGGGTGGGCGACAACCATTATGAGGAATGGGGGTCACGTCACGAATAAAAGCAACCTTAAAGCCTACGGCATTAATGGCACGCATGGCAGCTTCACGGCCTGAGCCGGGGCCTTTTACGTACACACCAACGGTACGCATACCGTTTTCTTGCGCTTTGCGTGCAGCTGTTTCGGCAGCAACTTGGGCAGCAAAAGGAGTCGACTTGCGTGACCCTTTAAAACCGCTTTGGCCTGCAGATGCCCAGCTAATGGCATTGCCGCGAGTATCGGTAAAGGTTACAATAGTATTATTAAAAGAAGCCTGAATGTGAGCTATGCCCACCGGAACATTCTTTTTGTCTTTCTTTTTGACCGCTCTTCTAGGTCTGGCCATAATTTTTCCTCTACACTAATTTTTAATGCCCAAGATTATGGGTGTTATTTCTTCTTACCGGCAACAGCACCACGACGTGGTCCCTTACGGGTGCGTGAATTGGTCTTTGTACGCTGACCATTCACAGGCAATCCACGACGGTGACGAAGACCGCGATAACAACCAATATCCATGAGCCGCTTGATGTTGCTCACTACTTCACGGCGAAGATCACCTTCAACCTTGTAGTGTCCTTCAAGCTCTTTACGGATTTCATTTACCTCTGCATCGGAGAGGTCGTCAATGTTGCGTGTCCAGTCCACACCAGTGGAATCAAGGATCTTAAGGGAGGTTGTACGCCCAATCCCATAGATATAGGTCAACGCAATGTCCACACGTTTGCCACGGGGCAAATCTACACCTGCTATTCTAGCCACTCTCGTCTCCTGCCTTAGCCCTGACGCTGCTTATGGCGGGGGTTTTCGCAGATTACTCTGAGCACACCCTTACGCCGAATGACAGTGCATTTTGGGCATATCTTCTTTACGGAAGGTCTTACTTTCATAATGGTACTCCAGATTCAATTCTCTTGCTGTCATCAGCAAGAAAGAAGCTTGTATCTGTCTTTATTCATTCTGTCAACACCAAATTATCCTCGCCGAGGTCCTCGATCTGAGATACTCAAAATCTCAGGCCCCTGCGCGGTAATGGCTACGCTGTGTTCATAATGCGCTGCAAGTGAGCGATCACGAGTCACAGCTGTCCACTTATCCTCTAAAATGTCCACTTCATAGGTGCCTACACTCACCATAGGTTCTATGGCAATGACCATGCCATTGTGCATGGGCATGCCGGCGTAGGCCGGTTTGAAGTTTGGAACATCCGGTTTTTCGTGCATTTTGGCACCAACTCCATGCCCCACGAATCGCCGAATTACATTAAAGCCGGCTGCTTCTACAAATTGTTGAACCGTTGCACCAATTTGGTAGACATCAACACCATGCTTCACAACTTCAATGCCTTTATATAGTGCATCTTCAGTAATTTGCATGAGTTTTTTTGCCTCAGCACTTACTTCGCCAACGGCAAAGGTTCGCGCCGCATCGCCAACGAATCCTTCGTAGACAACGCCCATATCAACGCTGATGATATCGCCTTCTTTAAGCAACCGCATAGAAGGAAATCCATGTACAACAACTTCGTTAACCGAAATACACAGGGCAAACGGAAATCCGTTATACCCTAAAAAAGCTGGTTTCAAATTGCGTTTAGCACAATAATCTCTTGCAGCATCTTCCAATGTCATGGTTGATATCCCGGGAGCAATCATATCTTCCACTATATCAAGTACATTGGCCACATGTCTATTGGCTTCACGCATTAGACCGATTTCTCGGTCATTTTTTATAAAGGCTCCACGAAATTTTTTCATAATCTACCAAGGCTAAATTACGCTCTGCCCTTACGTTTTGCTTTTTGCATAAGCCCTTCATATTGACTTGAAATCATATGCGATTCCATCTGGCTCATGAAATCCATGGCAACACCCACTAAGATGAGCAAACTTGTACCGCCAAAATAAAATGGGACATTGAAGTTTGCTATAAGTAGCATAGGGATAACGGAAACAAGGGCAATGTAAAAACCACCGGTAAGCGTCAAGCGCGATAAAACGGTGTTAATATATTCCGCTGTTTTTTCACCCGGACGAATACCCGGAATAAAGCCGCCATTTTTCTTCAAATTTTCTGCCATATCCTTGGGATCAAAAAGAATTGCCGTATAGAAATAACAGAAGAAGAAAATAAGTGCCACAAATATAATGTTATATACAATGCTTTCAGGTGTAAACATTGACGTAATCATCTGAACATATTCATTATCAGAAAACTGCCCAATGGTTGCCGGAAAAAGCAATAAACTTGATGCAAAAATAGGTGGAATAACACCGGCTGTATTCACGCGTAAAGGAACGTGTGAACTTTGCCCGCCATACATTTGCTTACCAACTTGCCTCTTAGCATATTGTATGGGAATGCGGCGCTGCGCTCTTTCCATAAAAACAATGCCAACAGTGACTGCAAGCATGAGCACAACTATAACAATGGCAATAAATATTGTCATGTCATTTGCGCTAATAAGCTGAAATGACTGAGCAATGGCGCGGGGAATACCCACAACAATGCCTGAGAAGATTATGAGTGAAATACCGTTACCAATACCCTTTTCAGTGATTTTTTCACCAAGCCACATAATAAGTACAGTACCAGCCGTGAATGTAAGGACAGTAATTAAACGAAATTCCCATCCCGGTTCAAGCACAACCAAATCTCCGGAAGGACTACGCATACTCTCAAGCCCCACAGCAATGCCCATACCCTGTACAAGGGTGATTATCACTGTCAGATATCTGGTATATTGAGTAATCTTGCGTCGTCCGGTTTGCCCTTCTTCTTTTGCCATACGCTTAACACTTGGGCTGATCACCTGCATAAGCTGCATAACAATAGAGGCAGATATATAAGGCATAATACCCAAGGCAAAAACAGATGTGTTGGAAAGACCGCCACCTGAAAACATATCAAAAAGGTCAAACAGCGTACCAGCCATTTTGTTAAAAAAGTCTTGCAGTGCCACAGCGTCAATGCCGGGGATTGGCACATGCACTCCCAGCCGATAGCAACATAATAACATAAAAGTCCAACCTAGCTTTTTCATAAGGCTAGATTGCGCTGCTGTCGTCGAATTTACCGCTCCGTTTGCCATAATATCTCTTTTTGTGTGTCTTTTCAGCGTCTTGCGTAAAGCAATACACTAAATAGCTATGAAAGCGCACGTTTGATTAAAAACATGCGCTTTTATATTTTATAATTATGCCTTATCCGCATTTTGGGCTGCATCGTTTGATGCTCCGCCCTTAACAAATTTGGACTTAACAGACTTTACAACCGGCTCAAGTTCATTAGCCTTGCCACCGGCGGAACTCAATTTTTCCACAGCGCCCTTGCTAAATTTATGAGCTTCAACATTTATAGCACGAGTAACTTCACCGCGTGAAAGAATTTTCACAGGTTTGCCATAGGAGGCAAGTCCACGCTTATAAATATCTTCAAGGCTAATATCATTTTTTCCTTCAAAAGCTTCTAAGAGGCGATCAAGGTTGATCACTTCATAAGTAACCTTAAAAGGATAGTTCTTAAAACCATGCTTTGGCAAGCGACGCTGCAAAGGCATTTGACCGCCTTCAAAACCAGCACGGACACCGCCGCCGGCACGAGCGTTTTGCCCTTTATTTCCCTTACCGGCTGTGCAACCAAGGCCAGAGCCTGAGCCGCGGCCAACACGGCGACGTGTTTTACGCTCTTCGGGAAAAGGATATAATTCATGTAATTGCATTGTATACTCCT
>CAYJJP010000255.1:0-3812 GCA_964370525.1 uncultured Desulfovibrionaceae bacterium
AACCTTTTGTTCACAAAAGGTTTTCCCCCAGAAAAATAATTAATCAGTGCATCCTAAAGTTAATGCCTCAGCTGTTAAAAATAAATACGTTTATGTGTATTTATAAACTGGAATCAATACATATTTTTTACTTTGCAGATTATTCTTGCAGTTTTATATAAACAGTGTAATTAATAAGAATGGATACTCACCCTATATTTTTTTAGTTAGAGGTATATTTATGAAGCCTTTTGCAAAAGATATTAACAACCCACAACTGCTTGATACCATTTTTAATGCAATCCAATTGCCGATTTCTTGCTGGGATTTGGATGGCAATGCACTTTATGCCTCCGAAAGCTTACTGAGTATATTTGGCGTCGCAGATCTTGATGAATTTAGTAGCAAATATCATTCTTTTATCCCCAAATATCAACCGGACGGCTCTGATTCATTCGCTCTTGGGCGCAAATATATGCAAGACGTCGTACAACAAGGCTTTGTGCGCTTTGTATGGTCACATATTTTAGCCGATGAAACGCATATCCTTATTGAATATACTTTAACTAAAACCACATACAACGGTGAAACAATAATCATTTCCTATATTACCGACTCTCGCAATTTGCTCGATACCTTAGAAAAACAATTTGCCGAAGACAAACGAGCAAGAGCCATGCTGGATGCCGCTCCCATGGGCATCAATTTTTGGAGTAAGGATTATACTGTTGTAGATTGCAATAGCGTTACTTTGCAAATTTTGAACATCGACGATAAACAGATCTTCATAGACAACCCCGAGAAATTCGTACCGGAATTTCAACCTAACGGAAAAAGGTCTCAAGATGAAGTCTTTAAGGTTCTTGATTATACCTTTGAGCACGGACAAGCAAAGCTTGACTGGATGCGCATGGACAGCTCAGGCAACCTCATTCCCACCGAAATAACCTTAAAACGTGTGCAATATGGTGACGTTGATTTAGTGGTGGAATTTTCCCAAGATGTACGCGAGTTGCGAGCGAGCCAGAAAAAAGCAAAAGAAGCAGAAAATCGTCGACAAATTATGCTCGACACCATGCCTCTCATAGCAAACTTTTGGGATAAAAATTTTAACAACATTGCCTCCAACCAAGCCGCCGCAAATCTTTTTGACCTTAGAGATGCCGATGAATATCTCGAAGCATTTCATTTGCTTTCTCCGGCAATACAGCCAAACGGCACGCCGTCAAATCTAGGAACGAGAGAAAAAGTGCGTCAAGCTTTTACCAATGGTCATTGCAAGTTTGAATGGTTACATCAAAAACTTGACGGCACACCAATCCCCTGCGAAGTAACCCTCATTCGTACTAAATATGACGGCGAAGATATTGTGCTTGGCTACACCACGGATTTACGCGAACTAAAAGAAAGCCAAGAGCAAGTGCGTGAAGCTGTAGATCGCAATAAAACCATGCTCGACACCATGCCCCTTGGCGCATTATTTTGGAGCAAAAAAGGGAAACTTATTGATTGTAACTTAGCTGCGGTCAAACTTTTCGATCTTGAAGATAAAAATGAATTTATTGACAGGTTTTATGAATTTTCACCGAAGGTACAACCTGATGGCAGAAATACAATGGAAGCCATCCGGCATGTTTTTGACGTAGCTATTAAAAAAGGACGTTGTGACTTTGAATGGTTACACCAAAAACTAGACGGTACATTAATACCTTGCGAAGTTAATTTGCGAAGCTCTACCTTCCGAAACGAAACAATTATTGTTGGCTATATAAAAGACTTACGAGAGTTAAAGGCCAGCCAAGAAGAAGCAAGAGTTGCAGAGTTGCGCCGGCAGGTTATGCTAAACACCATGCCGCTTTGTGCTAACTTTTGGAGCAGAGAATTTGCCAACCTTGCATGCAACGAAGAAGCTGTGCGCCTTTTTGGTTTAAAAAATCGAGAAGAATATCTGACAAAATTTAACGAGCTTTCCCCGGAATATCAACCGGATGGACAGTTATCATCGGTAAGTGCCCTGCAAAAAATCCTTACCGCCTTCGAAACCGGGTATTGCAAATTTGAATGGATGCATCAAACGCTTGATAAAACTCCCATGCCCTGCGAGATTTCGCTCATCAGAGCCAGCATAGAAGGCGAAGACTTTGTGGTAGGCTACACTCGTGACTTACGAGAGCTAAAATCCAGCGAAGAGCTAAGAGCTATAGCAGAAGACCGCAATAGACTGATGCTCAATACCATGCCACTATGCGCCAATTTTTGGAATGAACGCCTTGAAAACATTGCATGCAATGAAGAAGCCGTTCGCCTTTTCAGTTTGAAAAACAGACAAGAGTATCTGGAGCGCTTTTTTGAGCTTTCGCCGGAATATCAACCAAACGGACGTAAATCCAGCGAAATGGCAGCCGAGTATATAAATAATACCTTCAAACACGGATTCCAAAAATTCGAATGGATGCACCAAACACTCGACGGAACACCCATTGCGTGTGAAATCACACTCATCAGCTCATCTTTCCGCGGAGAAAAGATTGTTATTGGCTATACTCGTGACATTCGTGAATTTAAAGCTATGCTTAAAGAAATTCAAGAAGCTGAAGAAGATTTACGCAAAGCCAAGGATCTTGCCGAACAAAGCACCAAGGCTAAGAGCGAATTTTTAGCCAATATGAGCCATGAAATCCGCACGCCTATGAATGGTATCTTGGGATTGTTACATCTACTTGGCAGGTCACAGCTTAATCATACGCAACGAGATTATGTGAATAAAACCTTGTTCTCAGCGAACAATTTATTGCGCATTATCAATGACATACTTGACTTTTCTAAAATTGAAGCCGGTAAACTTGAAATAGAATATAATCCCTTTACTTTGCAACAAGTTTGCAGAGAAATACGCACCCTTTACGGCGTTCCCATCGAAGACAAAGGACTTAGTCTTATCATTCATGATTGGGAAGACCCTTCGACTGTCTTGCTTGGAGACTCATTGCGCTTAAAACAAGTGCTTTTCAATCTTGTAAGCAATGCCATTAAATTTACAAATCAAGGCTCTATTCACATAAACATTACCTGCAATTACAAAAATGACAGAGAAGCAGAATATGTTTTCTCCGTGGCCGATACGGGCATAGGGCTTAGTAAGCAGCAAGTTGCAAAACTGTTTTCCGCTTTTTCACAAGCTGACTCCTCAGTCACACGCAAGTACGGAGGAACAGGACTCGGACTGGTAATAAGCCGAAGTATTGTGGAAATGATGCAAGGAATAATATGGGTGGAGAGCGAAGAAAATGTTGGTACAACCTTCTATTTCACCGCTATTTTTGGTGTCGGCGATGAAAATAACCTTGTAGCCTCAACGGATAAAAAAGACTATGAAAGCTTACAAATAAGTGAACCAACCGGTGACGTAGAACTCAATGATTCTTCGTTGGAAAACCAGCAGGAACACGGACATTTGCTCTTGGTGGAAGACAACGAAATCAATCAGCTTATAGCTGAAGAGCTTCTCAAAAACGTAGGCTATACCATTGATATTGCGGAAAATGGACAAATAGCTCTCGATCTATTAGTCCAGAAACATTATGACTTGGTGCTTATGGATATTCAAATGCCTATTATGGACGGTCTTACAGCCAGTCGCAAAATCCGCGAGCAAGAAAAATTCAAGCATCTGCCCATTGTCGCCATGTCTGCCCACGCCATGAGCGGCGATAAAGAAATAAGTATTGCCAACGGCATGAACGACCACATAACAAAGCCCATAGAACCAGAAACTCTGTACAGTGCACTTAAATATTGGCTTGCACAGAGCAAACACGAAAAAGAGTAAGAAA
>CAYJJP010000256.1:0-3808 GCA_964370525.1 uncultured Desulfovibrionaceae bacterium
ATTTATGCAGCATCCTTAGTTGCTGATATTATGCATAAAATTGAAGATTCGAACCAAGATATATGCCTTCTTGAAGGGGCAGGTGGATTGATGACGCCCATAAATATAAAAGAAACGTTTACAGATGTTTTTCTCTTATTAGCTAAAAGAGTAAAACTTTCATTAATTTTAGTTATCAATAATAAATTAGGCGCATTGAATCATGCTTTGCTTACTTATGAAAAAATAAAAATCTTAAACATACCTATTTTGGGCTTTGTCTTCAGTGAAGCAATGAAAAGCAATTCAGACAATATTTTAGACAATGAAATTAAAGTTAGCAACAGAGATTATCTTAAGCAATGTTTTTCTAGTGAATATTTAGGTTCTTTACCTTATAATAACTACATTCATAGCCTAGACTATGCATTAAGACAAAGAGGCTACCATGAACTATGTTCATGTATTAACACAAAATATATATTAAATAATATTTAGGATTTATGATGATCATAGCGTTACTTATTGCATATGCATTTTTATTGATTTGGGCTGGTTTTTCCAATAAAAAAACAATTCAAGAAGATTTTTATTTGAACAAAAGAGCATCGTCTGCTTTAGAAGTCGGTTTATCAATTGTGGTTTCATCTGTTGGGGCATCTGCAACAATAGGAATGATTGGTATGGCTTTTACTGTGGGGACACCGGCATTTTGGTGGTTAGGTGCAGGTTGCTTTGGATTATCTGCATTGTCATTGCTGTTAGCAAAGAAAGTAAGAAAAACTAAAGCATACACTTTGCCACATTTAATTGAAAGTATTTTAGGCAAAAAAGCTCGCTTTCTTATTGCGTTTATAATTGTTATTGCATGGATAGCTATTTTAGCTGCTCAATTCACAGCAATAATCAACCTTTTCAAATCACTTTTAGATATTGATATATATATTTCTTTATTGCTTGGTTTTATGTTTATAGTATTGCATTCATTGGGAGGGCAAAAAACAATTATAAAACTCGATAAAATACAAGCAATTATTATTATCGTATCACTATCTCTCTTGCTTGGATGGCTTAGCTCTATGAACTCAAATTGGTTTGAAAGTACAAAATTAGAAATTACCAATGCTGATTTTTCAAGCAATCAACTTATATACTATATTCTTGTAGTCGGTGCTAATTATCTTGTTTGCCCAACTTTATTTAGCAGAATACTATCGGCTAAAGACGAAAAAACAGCTCAAACAGGGGCTTTTATCGGAGTTTTCGGCTTATTCATTGCTGCCTGCCTTATAGTTGCAATCGGACTTGCCAGTAAAGGATTGATTTCTTCAAGCACAAGTCAAGACATGGTACTTACAACAATGCTTGCTGAGCTCATGCCGCCATGGCTATTTATTCTTGGCTCTCTCGCCTTGCTTTCAGCTATTATTTCTTCAGCCGACACATGCTTAGTTGTGGCAAGTACCGTGCTATCGTTTGATATATTAGGTAAATCTACCCCCCTAACAGCACGAATTTGTACCCTTTTTCTAGGTTCTTTGGGAGCTGTGCTTTCTTTGTGGGGTAAGGGAATATTAGGCTTTTTGCTTATGGCTTATGATGTTTTTGCTTGCGGCGTTGTCATGCCTGTTTTTATAGCTCTTCTTATATTTCCAAAAAGAAAAACTCATTGTCAAATCGCATGTATAGCTATAATTTCAGGTGGAGTAATAGGTATTTATGGTGCCGTTGTAGGAAACGCAAACTATACCTATCTTGCCATGTTTTTATCTGCAACAATAACGTGTTTAGGTTTTTACATTGGAAAAGATCAAGAAAAACTTCAACAAGAAAACATCGGTTTACAGTTATGATTGATTACTTGAAAAATAAAACTATAAATAATTTGCCGATTACAAAAGAAGAAGCACTATGGCTTTATAATTCAGATATAAAAAAATTGTGCGAAAGTGCAAACACAATACGAAAGCATTTTTGCGCCAATAAATTTGACTTATGCACCATTATAAACGCAAAAAGCGGAAAATGTAGTGAAGACTGTAAATTTTGTGCGCAGTCTTCTTTTTATAAAACCGGTTGCGTAACCTACTCTCTTCTTTCCGGAGAAAAAATTATCGAACAAGCAAAAATGAGATCAGAGCAAGGCATTAAACACTTTTCCATTGTAACTTCAGGGCGAGTAGTAACAGAAAAAGATCTTCATCATATTTGTTCAGCCATTGAAAAAGCAAAAAAAGAACGGCTCGCTATAAAATTTTGCGCATCACTTGGTTTACTCAACGAGAGTCAATATCAAAAACTATATAACGCAGGGCTAAGGCGTATTCATAATAACCTTGAAACATCTGAACAATATTTTTCCTCAATGTGCACTACGCATACATATAAAGACAAAATAACTTCAATTGCGAATGCTCAAAAAGTAGGTATGTATATTTGTAGTGGCGGGATTTTTGGAATAGGCGAAAGCATTGCTGATAGAATTGACATGGCCTTTGCGCTTAAAAAATTAAAGATTCAATCTATACCCATAAACATACTAACGCCAATACCGGGGACTAAATATGAACACAATGAAATTTTATCAAAAGAAATTATATTACGAATAGTTGCAACATATAGATTTATTCTTCCCAATTCTTTTATTCGCCTTGCTGGGGGACGAAATCTTTTGGCAGATAAAGGCTATTCTTGCTTTTCATCAGGGGCAAATGCAACTATTACTTCCCATATGCTTACAACAAACGGTATCACAGTAGAAAATGATAAAAAAATGTTAGAGCAACTACATTACGATTTTTAATATATGAATATATTTAGTTGATTATGAGGCGTGAAGCTTTTGAAAAAGCTGTTCTGAAATTTTAAATAAAGATTGCAATTCAGTGCTCGTACGTACATGATCGTAACCAAAATATTGAGAACACAATGATTTTTGTTCCTTAGTAATAGAAGGAGAAAACTCAGTAAATTTACTTAAGAATATTTTCATAAGGAAATTTCTTCTTTTTTCAAATTTTTCAGGCGCAATATAAGGGGATTTTGAAACATCGAAATACACTTTCATTGGTATATGCGTATGCGGTTTTTGCATATAAATTCCATAGGCTATATTTGTTCCATAGGCATTACCAAGCGTATGGTCAGCGATGGAGAGCAAGCCTTTTAAGCGCTGCAAAAATAAGGGATCAAATAAATGCCCAGAGCTCACACATTCATACCCCGCCTCTAGGAAGGGTTTGTGCAATCCGTTATAAAAATCTCTCCAAAAAATTGAAACGCGTATGGAATCAAAATTTTTTTTGTACTGTTCTAATATTTCCAAGCAACTCTCTACAGAAAAACTTGTAAGAACATTATAGGTTGAATGTGAAGGAAAAAAAAGAGCATTATGACCTAAGCGTTTTTTTTCACTTTGTATTTGCTCTTCAGTATAATGACTTCTTGCATAATGTATTATTGGCCCAATGGGGTACATAGGTTTTTTACAAACCATTTTATAAACATTTTGTTGCGCCGGCGACCAAGTAAAAAGCATGGGCAATAAATTGTAGTCGTGTCTACACTCAGTTCCTTTTGTCAATACAAAAGAATTATGAGAGTAATGCGCCTTTAGATGATAAGTCATAGGAAAATTAGCATATTGCTTAAGAGCGTAATCAATGCCATAAAAAGCATTGCTATGTGTAAATTCAAATGGTGTAAAGTATTCTTCAGGTATAATCTTACAAACATTTTCAAGATCAGTGCAAGACAGAAACAATCTCCTGTTAATCTCAGCAGTATAGGATGAATACATAGCTCCCCCGTATGACCTATTAATCTTCAA
>CAYJJP010000257.1:0-3806 GCA_964370525.1 uncultured Desulfovibrionaceae bacterium
GGTTTCCAAAGGGGATTATCCCCCTTGCTCTCGTAATCGGGGTGGAGGGGCAGAGACCTCCCCTCCGGAGGAATTCCTTAAGTAAAGAATAAGTTCAAGAAGAAAGAGCGCCACGAAGGCGAAATAGACTGGGCAAAAAACAAGCCTTGCGGATATACTGATTAATAATTTTTTAGGGGAAAAACTTTTATGCATAAAAAGCTTTCCCCCTCAAGAAAATAATTTATCAATATTCTTTAATATGTTTTCACATAAGCATCTAAATTATCTACAGTTGTATTTTTGCTGACCCAATATGCGGAAGCCCAAACCATAAGCGCTGTGGCTTGCGTATCGTCGAGGCGACGTATTTTCGCTTCTAGCGGAGCCTTGGCTGCGCCGTGTCTAAGATGTAGGTTACCAACTTCACAAGCATCCATAACACGCAGATGTAAATATGAAAGGCGTGTATGATCCGGCAGAAGCTTTAAGTCCTTATGTGCTTCCACAATGGTTTTAAGTTCCGCAGGGCTAAAGGTATTTTTTATACTACCGATGGCGCGGAAGAAAGTGTCCACAGCCCAAGGCAAAATAAATTCCGCTCCAGCGCTCTTGGTACGAAAATAGTCTTTGAGCCAGCGTTCTTGGTCATTGCTAATGCGAGCTGCTACTTGTGGCATTTTTTACCTCTAAAAGCTTTTGATTATTTGCTTTACTTTATGGCATAGGTAGCAATTTGCTACACATGCTTATTACTTGCAAGCCTCTGTCAAATATACACTAAGCATACACCTAGATTGAAAATAGAATAATGTCAATTCATTATCTATATATACACCATATTAAACCATATAACTTTTAATCACTTTAAACAAGAGTAAGAAAAAACTCAAGAAAAAATCTAGACAATGCCTAGAAAATATCTTGCAAGGTATACAACCTTCCGGGCTTTTGCCCCGCAAGCCACTTGGCAACACGAATGGCACCGGCGGCAAAGGTTTGGCGTGAGTGCGCTTGATGTGATATTTCAATGCGTTCGCCATCGCCTAAGAAATACATGGTATGCACACCCACCACATCGCCGCCGCGTATGGTCTGAATGCCTATTTCATTTTTAGGGCGCTCACCAATTATGCCTTCACGATGATAGTTGGCAACTTCAGGCAAATCCCAATCACGAGCTTGTGCCAGATATTCTGCCAATTTAAGCGCTGTTCCAGACGGAGAATCTTTTTTACGACTATGATGCAATTCCACCATTTCAATATCATAATCTTCACCCAACATTTTAACAAGTTGCGGCAAAATCTTATAAAGCACATTCACCCCAATGCTCATATTTGGCCCCCAAGCAATGCACGTTTTTTCCGCGCTCTTATTCAAAGAGTCTTGTTGGGCTTGGCTCAAACCCGTGGTACCAATAACCATGGGATTACCATATTTTGCCGCTATTTCCGCCAAGGGAACACTGGCGTCCGGCGACGTAAAATCAATAATGGTAGCGCCTTTATGTTCTTGCAACAATTCCTCGGCACAGGTAGAAAAACTACAGGGCGCATGTGTCATGGTGGCTTTGCAGTCTTTGTGCTCCAAAAGACCTACGAGGGTGCAAGCCGAATCATTTTGAACTTGACGTATAAGTGTTGTGCCCATACGACCACAAGCACCTGAAATAATAACAGGAATATTCATTTCCTCTGTCCTTTTGCTATATGATTGATGAGTGAACCTTGTTCATTGCTGACGTCGGTTTCGAAAGCTTTTTCCGATTGTGCATCGCCTGTCTTTGCTGTGCACAATTTCAAAAATTCCCCTTCTTCCAAAATTTGTATGCCTAATTTTTCTGCTTTTTCTTTTTTGGAGCCGGCCTTTTCACCGACAACAAGATAATCAAGCTTTTTGGTCACACTGCCCACAACCTCAGCCCCGAAGCTTTCGGCAAGGGCACCGGCCTCATGACGAGCAAGGCTTAAAGTACCGGTGAAAAGAATTTTCTTCCCAAAAAGTGCGTGCTCTGCCGTAGCATCATTACTAGACTTTACGCTGCCTGCTTGGGGAAATAAACCAATTTCCTTAAATTTCTGTAAAAGCGCTATATTGCTTGCACTTTGAAAATAAGAAATAATACTTGCCGCAACCTCCGGTCCAATGTCCGAAAGTTGCATAAGCTGCACATCAGAGGCGCTAGCAATTTCATCCACATTTTGAAAATTTTTTGCCAGCATTTTCGCTGTTTGCTCTCCCACATACCGAATACCAAGGGCATTAATAAAACGAGCAAGACTGGCTTTTTGCTTGGCAAGGGCAAAGGCATCCACAAATTTTTGTGCCAGCACTTCCCCCATGCGCTCAAATTGCAAAAGTTCCTCGAAGGTAAGGGTAAATAAATCTACGGGACTTTGCACCCTTCCGGCATCAACTAATTGCTCAATCCATTTTTGCCCAACTCCCTGAACATCAAGCCCAGTCTTAGAAACAAAATGCTTAATACTTTGCATACGCATAGCCGGACAAGAAATATTGGTACAACGCCATGCAACCTCACCTGTTTCACGCGTAGCCTTTTCATGGCAAACAGGGCAAGTATGCGGAAAAACAAAAGGTTCAACATCCGCTGTGCGCTCACTCAGCACCGGCCCCACAATCTCCGGAATAACATCACCGGCACGCTGAATAACCACCGTATCACCAATGCGCACGTCTTTAGCAGCAATCTCATCTTCATTATGCAAAGTAGCGCGTGAAACCATTACACCATTGACCGAAACAGGCTGCAAAATACCCACCGGAGTAAGCGCGCCCGTTCGCCCTACTTGAATTTCGATATTTAACAATACAGTCTGCACCTTGGCAGCAGGAAATTTATAGGCCACGGCAAAACGTGGCGCCCTTGCTGTAAAGCCAAGTGCTTCTTGTAATTCTATATTGGCAAGTTTAATGACCGCCCCGTCAATTTCCATGGGAAAGCTTTCCCTACGCTCATGCAAATTCTCCATATGTTGCATAACTTGACGACCGGTACAAACCGTACCCTCCGGCGGAGTTTGAAAGCCAAAATCTCGTAAACCTTGCATAAGGTCAGCGTAAAACTCCCAAGGCAATGTACCCGTTTTTCCGGCTTCCTGCCAAATATCACCCACTCCATAAGCAAAAAATCGCAAAGGACGCCTAGCCGTTACGCCTGTATCAAGCTGACGAATAGAACCGGCAGCAGCATTACGCGGATTGGCAAACACTTTTTGCCTTACCCTTGCTTGCTCCGCATTAAGCCTTTCAAAATCATCTTTATATATAACCACTTCGCCGCGTACTTCAATGCGTGTTCCCAAAAAAGACTCCGGAAAAGCACCCCCCGCCCGCAAACGTAAAGGAATATTACGAATAGTACGCACAGCCTCCGTCACCACCTCGCCTTCTTCACCGTCGCCACGCGTGATAGCTGCACTAAATACTCCATCTTCATAGATAAGCTCTAAAGCAAGCCCGTCAAGCTTCGGGTCAATGTAAAATTGCTCAAGATGAGCAGGCGACACGTCACTTGCCGCACGCTGCAATTTTTTACGCCAACCCTCCCACTCTTGTTCATTAAAAATATTCTCAAGCCCATACATTCGTCGGCTGTGCCTTCTTTTTTCTAGCAATGACAATACAGCCCCGCCAACACGCTGCGTCGGCGAAGTCGGTAAAAGATATTCAGGAAATTCTTCTTCTAGGCTCTTAAGCTCGTTGAAAAGCAAATCAAACTCAGCATCGCCTATACTTGGCGCATCAAGAGTGTGGTATTCATAATTATACTTTTCCACAAGGGAAGTTAAATGGGCAATGCG
>CAYJJP010000258.1:0-3790 GCA_964370525.1 uncultured Desulfovibrionaceae bacterium
AAGCCGCCTGCCGCACCGCCGGCGTTCTACGCACCGAAGGGAAAGAATATGTGGTAAAAGACGGCGATGTAATGCATTTTCTTTTTAATGTATAACACGTACAGATTTCACGGCATTCTAATTTAAGGATATACTGATTAATTATTTTTCTGGGGGAAAACCTTTTGTGAACAAAAGGTAAAAATATCTCAAATTAGAATGCCGTGCTCAAACTCCCCTCATCACCTGCAAAAAGCTGATTAAAGATTAGCTTTTTCTTTTAAAGAACTGATTATTCTTTCAACTTCATATGCATCTATGGCGCCGTAGGATTTGAATTCAGCCTTTATTTTTTTATCAGCTGTATTGTCTATGTCTATGTTTTCAGTGTTATCTGTGCTATCTTCAGCAGCATAATTTTTTTCCCATGGTAGGGGTTCATCATAGGTTTCGATGAGTTGTGTATCTGTATTTACACTGCTTGCATAGATGTCACGTTTTTCTTTGCAATTTTCCCGATATGCATTGTCATTCATGAGGCCGTAGTGTTCCCAGTAATAGGTTTTATTACCTAATATCAGAGTGAAATCCGGATGTGTTTTTTTTCCTTCTACTGTTTTATAGAGCTCTTCATAGCTAAAGTCTATGCCGGAATAAAATAGAGCGTTGGCAATAATAACTTCTGATTTGGAGCGTACTGCATAGCCGGATAGGGTAGGGTGGATAAGTTTTTCGGAATCATATTCGCAGGTATTAACTTTGTTTCCAAGTTTTATTTCTTTGCTAGAGAAAATTTTTATATTTTCCAATATCTTTGTGATGGACAGGGTTCCATTGTCTTCATCTTGGGTTATGAGTGTATTGTCTTGGTTGATAGTTTCATTGTCTGTGTTTGTTTCACTGTTTGCATGTATGCCAAGATGTTTCCAAGTATATGTAATTCCATTATGGTTGATGGCAAAGTGGTTTGATGTATTGAGTTCTTTGTTGGAAGCTAAAGCTTTAGCGCGTATATATTCATAGGAAATGTCTGCATAATACAGTAAATTTGCGATGATTACTTCAGACTTTGACATAACATATTCACCGCGTGCTGTTTTATGAACAATGCCGCGTTTGTAAAAGACAAAGTCGGGTTTAGCCAGCAAATTGGTGAAGCGTTGCGCAGTGGCTGAAGATACCTTGGTAATATAACAGCCTAAGGAGCGCGAGCTTTCTTTTTGTAAAATAGTCAGTGTTTTCTTGTGGCGTGTCATGGCTGTATAGAGCATTTCGCGCGATATGAAGGCGTCAAAAATTCCTTTGCAATCAAGCACAAGGGCTACATTGTCATATTCGCTGCCTTGGGATTTATGCACCGTTAATGCATAGGCAAGGTCAAGATTGTGTTTTTTGTCTGCATTAAATGCAAAAGTTTGATTAGGGGGAAATTCTATGTGTACGGTTTTACTGCTTTCAATTTCCTGAGATACAAAGCCAACTTCACCATTAAAAAGGATATTTTCTGCATTTTCATCCGAGTTAATTGCCGTGGCATAGGAAGATTTTGTTTGTACAACTTTATCACCCTTATAGATGTATGAGTCGGTTTCGGCAATGGGAAGAGCTACTTGTCCTATTTCCTTGTTACATAGTTCTTGCGCTATTTTATTGAGGAACTGTGTGCCTTGCCTGTCAAATTTTTTATATGGTGTCAGAATTTGCCATTGTGAAAGTTCGCTTGTTTCATCCATAAAATTTTTAATGTTTTCTTGAAGGTCGTCCTGCTTTGCCCATGTGATTCGGTGAATATTAGATTTTGATGACGTATCAAATTCGTCAAAAAATTTTTGTGCTTCATCAAGGGGTTTTAGGGGCATGTCAGTAAAATATTGAAGCATTTGATTTGCTTTTGCATCAGTATCTTTTTGCCTATGCACCTTGCAAAGCTGCGCAAAATGTTTGCTGGTATGCGCAAATTCTTTGTTAATGGTGTTAAAAGCCATATTTTTCTTTAAAGAATGCACAAGGTCCACAAAGGGGCGTCCGGCTCCAATGGGGGGGAGTTGGTTTGGGTCACCTACAAAAATAATGCGGTGAGCTTGTTCAAGTGCTTTTAAGAGTGCGGCAAACATATCTTCGGTCAGCATGGAACTTTCATCAATGATGACAGTGGTTTTTCCAAAGTTATTGCGTGACTCAAGTGGCATAAAGTAGCGCATGCTATGGTTATCCCAGCCGAGCTGAGCTTGCGGTGTAGTATCATCGCCTTTAAGGAATTTTGCTACAGTTTCAATGTTGAAATGTGTATCATTTTCCACATCAAAGCTATTATTTTTAATGCTGACATCTTCATTATTGTCGTTGGCAAGAACGTCCTTCATGCGATTTGTTGCCTTGCCAGTAGGCGCCAAAAAGAGGAAAAATGCATCTTCTTCATCTTCCAACAATCCCTTATAGAGCGTGCGAAGGATAGTTGTTTTACCGCTACCGGCAATGCCTGTTAATAAACTCAGACTGCTATTTGCCAAGGAATGAAGGACAGCGCCATATTGTTCTTTTGCTTTTGCTTCTTCAGGATCATCCGGATTAGTTGTCAGTCTGTAGCGATTTTCCCATATTTCTTTTTCAACGGCGGATAGAGCTTCTTTGTCAAAACGCTTATGTAAGGTTTCATTCACAAATTCATTGATTTTATGGTAACGTTCCAGTTGACAATATGTTTCGCCTCCTTTTTCCGGCTGTATGAAATGTACACCATCTTCAAAATGACTTTGAAGCTTGGTGTGGAAAGTGGCGTCGTCATTGATAAAAGTTTGATATAGTTTAAGTTTTTTTATTTCGAGCACAAGGTCTCGTATGGGAAAGACAGTATGCCCGTAAAGCCAAGCTTGCGTTTCAAGAATATAAATGCAGCAGGCTTTAATGCGAAATTTGCAGTCAATGGGTAGTTCAATGGGCTTTTTATTGTACAATTCTTGAAAAAGAGCCTTATCAATCATAGTAAAAGGGATGACACCCTCAGGTTCTGTGAGTGCAAGTGAGTATTCATAGAGCAGGTAGGGATTTTCAATGATTTGGGGGAGTGTATTTTTCCATGCCCCTTTCCCATAAATGCACAGCCGTACAGTGTTTGCCTGTTTTGGTGTAAGCGAGCATTGAGCTATAAATAAAAATAATTTGCGTGCATTATCTTCAAGCTCTGCGTATTTAGATATTTCGCTTTCAGATTCTTCACCTTCGGAAGTGGACTCTGATTCTGCCAGCATATCGGAAAATTTTTCTTTCAAGAACACATCAAGGTCAATAAGGTCAATTTTATTTGGCTGGTTCTCAGAAGGTGGGATAGTGGAAAAAATTTTCCTCAACTCTTCACCGTAGATTAATTGCAAACTTCTCATTTTAGGTAAAATGTCTTTTCGCCATAAAACTTCGCAAAGGGTTGGCAAGCCGAGTAGGGGAAAGGCTTCTTTTTGTGTTTGTTCTAAAGTTTTTTCGATCCACTCCAAACGTTGGTCATACTTTTCTGTGTTTTTGGGTATTAATTGTTTGGCATGTTCAAAAAAATCCTGCGCTTGTGTTAAGATATCAATGACTGTATGGTGTGAAATATGCTCCGCGCTGTACATAAATTCAAAATTATTATTTTTTTTAAGGCCCTTTGGCGCATAGATACCATCGGAAGCTGTGTCAAAATCCTCATGCTCTTGTAAAGCTTTGTAGGGTAATATAAAACCTTTATATTCCAAAGCTGCCCTAAAGTTAATGGGGTACATAAGCGGGAAAAGGCTTTGGTAATCAACTTCAAAACCTATTTTGTTGCAGCCACTAT
>CAYJJP010000259.1:0-3781 GCA_964370525.1 uncultured Desulfovibrionaceae bacterium
CGCCGTAAAGTTTTACAAAACCCTTAAAGTCATAAAAGTATTCATGATTTCCAAGACAAGCATACATGGGGGCTTGAATATTTTTTAGGGGTTGCAAGTCGTCGTATCGTTCTTGAAGGAAGCCATCGGACATATCGCCTGTAAAAACAACGATGTCAGGTTTTGCGGCATTGATTGCTCTTACCATATCGCTGCACCAAGCTTTGCCGAAAAGGCCGCTAATGTGCATATCGGTTACTTGTAGTATTTTTAGGTCGGTATGGATTTTAGCGGAAGAAAAATCGTGGTGTATTGGCTCGGGTATGCGCACGCCTTGAGAAACACCGTATGCGGCAGGAAGCATGGCACCCATGGCAAAAAGAGCGCTCCGCCTTGCTGGGTTAAACGCTTCTTTTTTCCTGTTAAAGCAAGCATGTAGGAAGCAAATAATGAAAAGAATAATGCCCGTTGCCAAAAACCATGTTTTGAGCATGTGCAATTCATCAATGACTATATTGTTGGCACGTAAAATCAATTGCAATGCATGCACGCCAAAAAAGGACAATATGCCGGCTAGAAGATATTTTCTAGGAATATATTTACCGGCAAAAAAGAACAACAAAAAAGCGAAAATTACTATAAATAATGGTATAAATTTAAACATAAAGCCCTATATACTGCTATTCAAATGTTAAATACTATGCATTAAAAGCTTTTTTATTAAGCCAGTATTCTAAAGTAGAAAATAGCACTTTGGGTTCTATGGGTTTGGTAATATGGTCATTAAGTCCATTTTCAAGGCTTTTTTGCTTATCTTCGGGTAAGGCATGGGCAGACATGGCAACCACAGGCAAATTACCAAATTTTTCCATACTACGAATGTTGCGAGTTGCTGTTAAGCCATCCATGATGGGCATCTGAATGTCCATAAGTATCAAATCATAATCATTTTTTTTGATCATTTCCAAGGCTACTTTTCCATTTTCGGCAATGTCAACAGTATAACCGGCACTAGTTAATATTTCTTCTGCAATAAATTGATTTATGTCATTATCTTCAACTAAAAGAATATAAGCATGCCTATTTTTTTGTGTTTCTTGCGTTTGAGCTTCTTCTTGTAAAGGCATATTTTGCTTGGAGCAAGGCTTAAGGTTTACTTCAAAATAAAAAGCACTGCCTTCGTTAACACTGCTTTCAACCCACATTTTTCCTTTCATAAGCTGTACAATTTGCTGAGAAATGCTTAAGCCAAGGCCAAGGCCACCAAACTTGCGCGAAAACGAAGAGTCTTCTTGAGAAAAAGCTCCAAACAGATCGTCAAAATATTGCTCATTTAAACCAATGCCCGTATCTTTTACACAAAAGACATAGTTCACTCCATCCTTGGTTGCAGATTTAACTTTGGCAGAAAGTGTAATGCTTCCTTTTTCTGTAAATTTAACTGCGTTATCAAGCAGATGAAAAAATACTTGTTTTAAGCGCACGCCATCCCCAAGAAAAACCTGCTGTTCTACTTGAGCGTTATCTATAGTAAATGCAAGGTTTTTGGCTTCACATATGGGAGTATAATGATCTTCAATTTCTTGGCATATATACCCAAGAATAAAGGGGGATTCATTCAGCAAAAGTTGACCGGAGTCAATTTTGGAAAAATCTAAAATATCATTGATTACACTTAATAGATTTTGAGCAGAAAATGAAATTTTTTGCACATAATCTTTTTGTTTTTCTTGCAGTGCAGTATCATTTAAAATATGTAATAAGCCAATAATACCATTCATGGGCGTGCGTATTTCGTGGCTGACATTAGCTAAGAATTCACTCTTGGCTTGTGCATTTTTTTCTGCTATATCAATAGCTTTACGCAAGTCTTTTTCTCTTAAATCTATTTCGTTTAACATAGCATTGTGTTCGCGAAGATCCAAGTGGTAAGTGATGGCGCCAAGTTTTCCATCAAAGACGATGGGAACAAGCACAACCTTTGCCGGCATGGGCGATGCATCCTGCGGATGTATGCGCATGATTTCAAAGTGTGATGATTTTTCCTTTAATTTGTTTGTTAAAAACTTTTCATAAAATTCTTTCGTAAGGGTACCGTCAGGTTGATATTCCGGAAGAGTTTTATGAAAATTTTCTATATATTCGTCTTTGGTTGAAAAACCAAACATTTTAACTATTTCCATATTACAATATACAAGTTTATCGTCACCGTCCCAAAAGTGTACACCAAGAGGCATGGAGTCTAACATTAACCTATTTCTTTCTTCAGCTTGTTCTGCAAGCTTTAGCATTGCTAAAATCTCTCGCTTATCACGCGAATAACTTATAACAATATCTTCATCATTATATTTGGTATGCACCACCACTGTTTCACAAGGTAAGGGGTCACCATTTTTTGTTTTTTGCAAAAGGTCAGCCTTAGCCCTACCATCCTTAAAGGCTTTTTTGGCAAGCTTTAAGCCCCAAGCCACCGAAGATTCTCCGTTGGGTTGAAATTCCGGTACTGTGTTGTAGTAGTTTTCTAAATATTCTTGTTTAGAATCAAAGTTACGCAATTCATAGCACGCTCGATTGCAATCAACTGCACGGAAATTTTTGTCCCAAAAGATAATTGAAAAAGGAGCACTATCAAGCATGGCACGAGCGCGTTTTTCCGCTTCTTGCGCAAGAATTTGATTTTTCTTAAGTTCCGTTATATCATAAATATATTCAGCCACCATACGCACACCGTCAATCTCAAAGCGTCGCAAATTGACTTGTGTTGGCACTTCAACTCCGTCTTTTTTGCGCCATACCCACTCCAAAGAAGTTTCTCCTTCAGTAAAGGCTCTATGCAAAATATCATGCAACAATTCTTCAGATGATATTCCATTGCTTTGATATGTTGGGTATAGTTTGAAGAAATTATTTAGGCACTCATTCTTCGTAGCAATACCAAAGAGTTTCAAAAAACTTGGGTTACATTGCAAAAGCTCATGCTCTTCATTCCAAACGCAAATGGCAGTCGGTGAAATATCAATAGTGTTAAAGAGGGAATTTAAATCCACAAAACTGGACGTTTCTTGAACACGATTAGCATATGCCACCACAATTTTTTCACCGGAAAATGTAGCATTGGTCAGAGTATAGTTCACCAGCATCTGTTCTTTATTTTCAAAGGAATACAAGTGCTGGAATTGACAAAATCCTTCATGTAGCGCTGTTTGCAAATAATTTTTGCAAGAATCCATTGCTTCTGAGCACGCACAAGGGCTAAGGGGAATAAATTTTTCAATACTTTCTATGTGCTCAGTGTTGCCATCTTGTTGAAAAAGCTCTAAAAAACTATCAGATACATACAAAGCGTGCCCTTGCTTATTAAAGCAGCACATGGGGAATGTATTGTCCTGATATGTTTCGCGTAAAACCCGGTGAATCTTTGAATTTTTCATTAAACTGTACTCTTTCATAACCATCTTAAGATATAATATTTATTCCATCCTGAAAAGACCCATACTTAAAATTTTTCACATTAGCAAGTATTTTTTTAAAATTTTGCCGTAAAATTCATAAGCGGATTGTTCCAATATTCCTAAAAATTATTCTTTAGTTTAGCATACTTTCAGAAATAGCGAGCATCTCAGCGTTTTCAAGCACAACACTATATATCTTCGTGCAAAAAAGCACAAGAAAAATTTTTGAGCAGCAATCATTTCGCATTGTTACTTTAAACTCCTGGGGGAGGGAACTTTTTGAAAAAAGTTCCCGCCCCCAGCCCCCCACCCTCAAAAACTTTTCACGCGTAATTTTTATTTGCTTCGCA
>CAYJJP010000260.1:0-3777 GCA_964370525.1 uncultured Desulfovibrionaceae bacterium
ATCAGGCATTTGTGGATGAGGCAGAAAGAGTTGCACTTTCAACTTGAATGTAAGTTGTAATTGACTATATAACTGGTTCAACAGATTTGTATGCGACATTTTTAGGTAAACAATTTGCTGGTGCAGGAATAGATCCTTGGCAATAAATTTATTTTTTTCAATTTAAAACTGCTTTGAATGAGACTGTAAAAGGTTTTGACTCTGTTCATGCAGTTGTAGGAGAAGGTAGAGTGGTGGAGTGATGTTCCCATTTTTTTGTCCAAAGAATGGGTAACACCGCTTTAATCATCATCAAAAGTTACCTCTTCTTCTGCTAAGTTATGAATATCAATTCTTTGGGCAACATCTATGCGGTTTACAAGCCAACCACGTAGTGAACATTGCCTAATAAAATCCTCAATGCGATTTTTGCCATTAAGCTCTTTTAAGGTAATTACCACACCAAAATTAAGACCTTTGCCATGTTTTACTTCAAGACGCTCGAGCGTTCTTATGGTAATACCCCACAGCTTGCTAGTATAGGCTATACGGGGTTGATTTTTGCCCGTATAGACTTCAAGTAGCTGCTTGACATTGTCCCATTTACGATAAAGCTTTCTGGCGTTTCCTTCATAAAGAAAGGGGGTTTTGCCACCAACTTTCATTTTATCTATGCCCTTAAGCTTGCCTTCATTACTAATACGTCCAAAGGCAAATTCAAATTCAGTATTTGTATAATCAACACCTTGCGCCCTTGAACATGCAGGGAAGTAGCACATGGTGGCTTTAGCTATAAAAGGGTGCTTTTTTCCGGATTCAGGCACTGGCAAATTATAAGTATATGTTAAATGCTCTTCAGATACTCCAGAAATTACAAAGCGTATTTCGTCGTCCTTTGATTTTACAATATCATCAATGTGTTGAGGCACAATGCCATGTCCAACGTAGTCTGCATTTACTTCCTTTTCTTTCCAATCTACAGCAGAGTGGAGAAGTAATGCTTTTGCAACTTCTCGACTTAACCCTAGTATATCAATCATATAAGAAAGTTTTCTTGCTATCCACGGGGCTGCATAAGAAGTTCCAATGGGAGTTCCCTTTCCTGTAGGAGTACAAACTGTCATCGTGTTATTTATATCTCCACCAAAATAAGCAATGTCAGGCTTGGTGAAAAAAGAAAGCACAGGGCCTTTTCGTGCGTATGATGCTGGTTGATTGAGTTCATTAACCGCATTTACAACAACGGAATTGATGGAGTCTGCCGGTGAACCAATGTATCTTTCTCCATCATCGCCTTGAATTTTATTTGTGCCTGCAATGACAAATATTACATTATTTTCATGCTGAATTTTATCTAAAAAGTCCGCTTCTGGTGATATGTAGTGAGGATGAATTTCTTTTTTGGAACCCAAAGAGATATTCCATACCTTGATGTCCGGATTTTTTAAAATAATTTCCTTTATTGACCTTAGAATTGTAAAGGAACTGAACTTGCCTCCTGCTGCAACACCAAAATGACGAACTTTAAATCTACCACAGCCATCATCTAAATGAGGGTTAATTGTCGCACCGTCCACAATAATAGATGAAACAGACGTGCCATGTTTATAGTCATCTTGCGAAGTTGGAATATTAGGGTCAACCATATTTACAAATTTAACCCATTCAGAAAAAAAAACATTTTCATCAAATAAGGTGTCAATTACTCCTATAGTTGGTTCAGTTGTAGGACTGGGAATCGTTATAATTGTATTATCATATGATGATTCAAAGTCATCTCTGCTAAGTGTTGCTATATCATTAGTGCCCATAGCTATTAGATACGGAGCTTTTAACTTGAGCAACTCAATTTGCTTAGGGGTAAGGTATAACGTTGTTTTGTCTATCACCCTTACATGTGGAATTTTTATTCCGATTTTATTCATTAATTCAACGGTATCAGTTTTCGTATCATAAATAGTAATGATAGCGTCCTGTGCAAAGTCATCTTCTAATCTCTCAAGGAAAAAGCGTTCAATAAAATAACTATCTACGACAAGCTGAGCAAAGTTTGAACGAGAAATGCCATGTGACAAATTTGGCTTACTTGCATTGATGCCTTCAATTTGTTCATAATTCAGACTACCAGAATAATCAGAGTCAATTGTGAGGATAGCATTTTTATATTTATCTATGGCACTTGCAAGTAGCTCCTCGCTTATATAGTGGGTAATAATGTGTTTTGGCTTGTCAACTCTTGAAAATTTCGCACCAACAATGGTTGCATTCCCTGAAAATATTTCAGAAAGTCTTCTGCTTTTTGCAATAACATCTTTGTAAAGAACCTGTATTAAGACACCATCAAAATATTTCTCTTCTTGTTGCCACTCATTATGAAGATATTCCAATTCACCAAGTAATTTTTTTAAATGCGTACTAGTTACAGATTTATTTTTAGGCAGATTGCTTGCACCAACACGTCCTATTCTCTTTTTTTGTTCAAAAGTACCCTTTAGTTGTAAGAGGCTATTCATAATTATTCCCCCTTAAGCTCACGGGAAATTTGACTTTTAGAAATGCCAGTGAGGAGCTCAATCTCTCTGAGAGTAAAGCCATCATCTTGTAACTTTTTTAGGTCGCTAAAATCATTATTTTTAAGTATGTTACCCAAAAGCCTTCTTAAGTAGTCAAACTCTTGGGTGGGATTACTAAACGCTAAAGATGTTTTGATAAGACTTTTAAGCTCCCCCGGATATGGTAAGGGCTTCATAAGCGATATGATTTTCTTAAATAGCTTCATATTCCGCCCATGCATCTTAAATTTAAGCAAAAAAGTATTTAAAATTGACTCAGCCACTTCGACAAGGTCTTCTTGCTCATATCTATTAAAGTCAACAGTAAAATCAAATCGTCTTATAAGTGCCTTGTCAAAAGTGCTAAATAAATTTGTAGTAGCAATTATAACAATTTTTTCGTTTAAGTTGTCTAAGCCCTTAAGTACAGCAGAGGTGGCTCGCCCCATTTCTCGCAAATCATTTTTATTTATTCTATCAACTGCCAATGCATCAATTTCATCAAACAATATAACGATTTTATTGGGTTGAGATGTTTTATTTATTTCTTCAAAAAGCTGAGCTATGTTTTTAGCAGTTTGCCCAAGCTTGCTATCAATTATTGCTTCAAACTCAACCATAAAAAGCTCTCGCTCTAAAATGCGTGCAACTTGCTTGGATGTTTCAGTCTTGCCAGTGCCAGGATGACCTTCAAAGAGGAATTTATTCAATCCCATATTCTTGTAGATAGCGTTTATTATGCCTTTAATGTCTTCAGCAACTATGCTTGGTAGTGGCAGTGGGGCAGATGCAGTATCAATTTTCTTTAAAAATATTGATTCATTTTCAAAGCTTTGAGGAGAAAACATGTGTGCATCAGAAAGTACGCCCATGATATATTCAGCCATTTGATAGTTACCATTTGAATCAAAATAGCGTGCAATTTCATAAGCTTCATTGCGAAAAGCAGGGTCATTATTTTCTGCATGATATTTTATTAAATTTAGTATATTTTTCTTCTTCATAGAGGTATCCTCTCTTTATGAAATCCATGATATACAACTTGGGACAGTATGTCAACAAAATGGGACAAATTTTAAATTACTTCTTATCGATAACTACGGCCTAACGCATTCTGGAATTAAACGCAGAGTACTGCTTATGTTGTATTTCGCTATCTTTCTTCAATTTATTTTCAAAATACTGTTCAATTTTTCCAACAAGGGCAGTAAGTTCTCGTAAGCAGTGCTCAAATGTTGCAATTGCT
>CAYJJP010000261.1:0-3764 GCA_964370525.1 uncultured Desulfovibrionaceae bacterium
TTTTGCCACATAATGATTGGCATGGTTTATGCTGCCCTCCATAACGATAGTATGATGCGGTAATATTTTCCCCTCATTATAACGTCATTTGCTGAATTCTTTATCCAAGCAACAACTATTTAATATTATTTACTAAAAAAAGCTTTTGTGTTTTAACAAATATTTCGAACGAGGTATCTATGCTCATATCTTCTTCTGATTACACAACTTCCATTCTTTCTGCCTATAGCTCATTTAACATGTCCATGGGCGGAGCTTATAATTCACAAAGGGAACATGGCCTTGCCATTGACGTGGGAAGAACTGCAACAACGTATAATCCCACTACTTTCACAGACTTTTTAGCGGCAAACTTTACCCTACCCACACCGCAAGATGTGGTTTCTTTTGACACAGACACCACAAGAGCCTTTTTTTGGGAAAATAACATTTCGACGGATATGTCTTCGCTTTTGCAAGATGCCATAGCCATAAATCCACGCAATAATACGGCACAAAGTACCACTGTACAGGAAACTTCCCCCTTCAGCGTGAACAGCGCAAAAACTGCCGATGACGCTCGTGTGCAATACGACACTGCCCTCAATAATGAATTTTCTGTTAATGATATGGATAATGTATCATCCACACGTAGTCACTTACATATAGAGGACGAAAATGGAACAGCCTTTCCCGACGTGAGCACCACAACACATAACGGCACGGTTGTAACATTACAACGTGATGTGCAAAACGCTGAGAGCGGAGAAATATCCTCCAGTATTACACTAACAACCAAGAGCGGCATGGAAATGAACTTGCAACTCTCTGAAGATGCACAAATTACTGAATATGCCAACGGCAATATATACATGCAAAGCGCCACCGGCGGTACCAAAGCTTTTGACAGTGCCGGAAATGCCATAGCTTATGATGATATGACAGCTTGGGGATCCATCACTCAAGAGATTTATGTCAATAAAAACAGTCAAATAATGAACACAGGCGATGGCAATGACATAGTCTTTGACCTTTCAGGCACCAGCAGCTTCACAGGCACAGAAGGTAATAAAAGCATTTTTCTCTTAAATTCCACACATTCAGGGGCAAAATTTGACCTTGGCAACGGCAACAACAGCATTTACGGCTCCACAACGCTTGAAAATTGCACCTTCCACCTTGGAGAAAGTAATACCTATATCTCTGCTCTTGCAGTAAATAACTCTACCCTAAACGGCGGACACGGCAACACCAATCTCGACGCCATTCGCATGAATAATACCAGCATCGAACTTGGCGATGGCAACAATGAAATCAGCGCGTGGGGCGCCAGCGAGCATTGCGACATAGAGCTTGGTCATGGTAATAATGATGTGCGCCTGCAATTACACAACAGTGAATTGAGCGTCGGCAACGGCAATAGCGTTATCGCCTTGTCACATGTTATTGAAAGCACAGTAAAAGTTGGCAATGGTACTAATATTTTCACCGCAAGCAATATCAACAACGGTACCATTGACATGGGCAACGGAGACAATAGCGTCAACCTCCTTGTGGACTCAGACGTTGATTTCAATATAGGAAATGGAAATAATAGCTTAAGCATTACAGCATGGAATGAAGGCGACAATAATTTCAACATAGGTGATGGACATAACAGCATGTATGCCATGGTGAATCACAGCGGAAACTTCTTGCTGGGCGATGGCAATAATGACTTGTACTTTGCAAACTTACGCAATGGCAACGTCAATATAGGCGACGGTGACAACATCATAACCGGCGGCAGCATTTACGACAGCAACTTCAACGTGGGCGAAGGCGATAACAGCTTTGATTTCAATACCATTTATGACTCAACCTTTAACATCAAGCATGGCAACAATGAATTTATTGCGCAAATAATGTTTGACACCATCATAAATCTTGGCAACGGCGACAATACAATCAAAGCCAGCCTTGAAGATAGCCGACTCAATGTAGGCGATGGGGACAATACAATGGAAATAACCTATGCAACGAGAAGTTCGCTGCATGTGGGTGACGGCGACAATGTACTCTCAGCACAAAGCTTAAGCGACAGCAATATTCACTTGGGCAACGGAAATAATACCATGACTGCCATGGAAATTCGTAACGGCGTTACCACCATGGGCGATGGCAACAACGCTCTTGAAGCACAGCACATTTCTGACTCCGTTCTCAATTTGGGCGACGGGGAAAACGCCTTTTCTTTCTACTCCTTGGATCGCGGCACCGTTACCATGGGCAATGGTACCAACAACATAGAAGGCGACACAGTGCATGACAGCACTTTTAACACAGGAAATGGTGACAATATATTCAACATCAAGAATATCTACAGCTCTGTTTTCACCCTTGGCAATGGCGATAATACATTTTTATCCCAAAGTCTGTTTGATAGTATTATCAATTTAGGTAGCGGTCAAAATAATGTTGACGTTAAGAATAATGAAAACAGCACCATAAACACAGAAGCGCCGGAAGAAACAAAACAAACAGCGCACCTACAGCAATCTTCGCACTCGCCCTTAATGGCGCAATATGTACAAGCCACTCAATCAGGACAATCCACTGCAAATATTTATGGCGATGAACTGACAAACACCGCTCCAAAAGATACTGATGCCAGCCAAGATACGGACAACTCCCTATCACAACAACTGACAGAAGTTCTCGATAAACACAGGCCGGGCAATGCTTCAAGCAACTCAAGCGCCGATTCCATAGAAAAAGTGCGCAAAGCCATCGAACAAGTGTCCTCTGAACTGGCATCCATAGCCGGAAACGCCGTGACCACCAAGAAAAACTCATCCAATGAAAGAATAGAACAACTAGAAACACAACTTTCACAACTCCATGAACTGCTGACACAGCTGGAATCCGCTGCCGCCGAAGACGCAGAAAACAGTGAAAGTAGTGAAAGTTGTGAAGCGTAAATATCAAAGGATACACTGATTAATTATTTTTTCTGGGGGAAAACCTTTTGTGAACAAAAGGTTCTTCCCCCAGACCCCCTTTCCAAAAAACTTTCACGCGAATTTTTCTTACGAAAAATTCTTTTTAATGTCTTTTATTACAGCATTTTAGCAATAAAACGTAATGAAATGTTTTCTAAGTTAACAAACTGCACAAATAAGATTTCTACAAAAAATTCCCCTCCCCCAAAATCATCTCTCGTCATCTCGCATCAATTTTCACTCAAAAAAATTTTCATATTTTTCCCTTTTAGAGGTTGCCATTCGTGAAAAGCAGTGCTATCTGTATTGTAGGTAACTAGTGGAATTTATAAGATTTTTTCTAAAAAAAGTCTAGACTTTTAATTACGGGGTGCTTATGAAAATTACAAAAAAAATTAACTTACTATCTTTTTTAGTCATTCTGGTTTCTTTTATGCAGTTTGGCTGTGCCGGCAAAGAGCCCAAGGCAGAATTTTCGGAGGGTAAGGGTGTAGAGATTGTCCAAACAGCGCGCACTCAGCTTGGCAAATCTTATCGTAGTGGCGGAGTCTCGCCCAAAACAGGTTTTGATTGTTCCGGACTTATCCAGTGGGCATATAAGGTTAATGGAATTAAGGTGCCGCGTGTGACCACAGCGCAGGCAAAGGCCGGCAAGCGAGTAAAATCATCGAAAGCGCAGCCCGGTGACATTTTAGTTTTCCGTTCCAGCCGTGCAAGGTCTGGTTTGCACACCGGTATCTATGTGGGAAATAATAAATTTATCCATAGTCCACGCACCGGAACCAAGGTACGCATTGAAGAAAT
>CAYJJP010000262.1:0-3759 GCA_964370525.1 uncultured Desulfovibrionaceae bacterium
CAAGTGGCTCAAAATTTCATGCACAAATGGCTCACTTTTTCGTTGACGTTTATATGCTTTTGAGTGAGTAATTGTTTTGCTTTAGAAGTTTTTCTCTAGCTCTGCTATTCAGTCACCATCTATAATCATGTTTAGGTTTTTCTATATTTCTTTGAATGCGACAATGTCGGCGATATGCGTTGTAAGGTGTCCATCGAATGTAATTGGCAAGGTCGGGACGATAGCAGAGGTCATTTAATTTTTGTGCCAGCTCTTCAAAGGAGGCAGTTTCTTTTTTCAGCTCCATAAAACGCTTGTCGGAAAGTGGCTTCTTTCTGTTGAGATTTCTTTTACAGAAGTGCTTCCCCTAATTCGGACAGTGTGTTAGGGTGAATTTACACAAGGAGAATAACATATCCGTAAGAAAAAAACACAGTCTAATTTTCAAAGTCAAAGTGGCGCTGGCCGCTTTGTCAGAAGACAAAACTATAGCCGAGCTTTCTGCTGAGTTTGGCATCCACGCATCGCAAATAACCAAGTGGAAGAAGCAGTTAAAGGAAAGTGCGGTGGGTGTATTTAAAGGTGAAATCGTAAGCGAAGACAAAAGTCACAAAAAAGAACTGGATTTGCTACACGCAAAGATTGGCAAGCTTACAGTGGAACGCGATTTTTTAGCCGAAGCTTAAAAAATAAAATTGTCGAGGCGGTAAGTGTTCTCATAAAGTTTGGCGCAGACAAAGCATGGTTGAGCCTGATAATGCCGAGCTTAGCATCGTTTCGCAGTGTTTTTTGCTAAAAATATCTCGCTCCGGTTTGTATTACACACCAAAAGGTGAAAGCGCATTTAATATTAACTTAATGCACGAAATAGACCGAATTTATACAGATTATCCATTTTATGGGGTTCGGCAGATGTGTCGCCATATAAATAATCATTTGGCGTGTTCGGTGAATCCAAAGCGTATTCGCCGGCTTATGCGTCTTGTGGGAATAATGGCAATATATCAACAACCTAAGATAACAATTGCGAACAAAGAACATAAACGGTACCCGTATTTGGGGAGCACCTCTGTTTGTCTAAAAAATAAACAGGCTGCAGATGTAAAAAAGGAAAACATTATGTACCCACGGGAGTTAGAATTAAGAAAAGAATTGTTTGCGCATTGCGAAGACGGATATAGGGACTTTGCTTCAGCTCTTATTCCTGGCTGTAATAACTTATTGGGGGTACGGATTCCGCATTTGCGAAAAATCGCAAAACGCCTTATTAAAGAAAATCCCATTGAATTTTTGGAGAATGCGCAAGATATTTATTTTGAAGAAACCATGCTTAAAGGCTTTATCATTGCCAATATGCGCGATGATATAGAAAGTATTTTAGAGCAAGTTTCTTTATTTATACCTAAAATTACTAATTGGTCGTTGTGCGATAGTTTTTGTTGTGAATTAAAAATAGTACGAAAGCATAAAGAACTGGTCTGGGAATTTTTGACTGCGTATCACCAGTCCGGTGAAGCTTATGAAATACGCTTTGCTGTTGTGATGCTATTATTTCATTATATTGAAGAAAAATATTTAAATGATATTTTACTTATTTGCGATGTTATAGCGCATGATGACTATTATGTAAAAATGGCTGTAGCTTGGGCTATTTCCATGTGTTTTGTGAAGTTTCCCAATGAAACGCTTGCTTATCTAAAAAGCAATAACTTAGACAAAGAAACATATAATAAAACACTACAAAAAATATGTGAATCCTTACGAGTAGACAAAGAAACAAAAGCAAAAATTAAGGCCATGAGAAGGAAATAGGTGAGCTTGTTTTCATAAAGACCTCCGCACACTCATTTTTCTTTATATGTGCAAATGTATATTTTACACTGATAAGCTATATTTAAAAATAATTGTGCAGAGGTCTTTAATAATAATGACAATATCGATGAACAAAGGAAAAATTATGAAACAAACCGCAGCTGTTCCTCAAGAAGTTCCTGCGAAAGAACATCAAGCCGTAGAGTTTTTGAAAGAGAAATATATTGTGCTGTTTGAGGTCATCCCCTCAGAAGAAGGTAAGGCTCAATATTTGGAACTTGCCGCCATGCTAAAACCCATGCTTGAAGGTTTTGAAGGCTTCGTAAGCATGGAACGATTCCAAAGCCTACATAACGAAAACAAGGTGCTTTCTATGAATGTATGGGACAGCGAAGAAGCTATGAGCCGCTGGCGCAATACGATGGAGCACAGAATGAGTCAATTGCAAGGCAAGACAAAACTCTTTGAAAGCTACAAAATTACTGTTGTGTCGGTTGTTCGGGAGTATACCCATAACGATAGGGAAAATGCACCTACAGATTCCAATGAATACTTCAAATCATAGTAGTAACAGATACAAATTACTCAATGGCGATGGTAGTTTTATGGAAACACTGATTAAATATTTTCTTGAGGGGGGGGAAGGGGAACACTTTTTGGCGCTAGCAAAAGGCCGACCCGAAGGGCTTGTAGCCGTTAGGTGAGCTTGCGAGCCTTACGGATATCGAGAGCCTAGGCGTTTTCCTTCCCCCAGAAAAAGCTGACTAAAGGCAATAGCCACATAACTTTTTATTTAATCAGCGTTTCCTAAACTTTTGAGGTGACACTATGTATTTTGAATATGGTGAAAAAGAAATAAGCTATCTGAAAAAGAAAGACAAAAAACTTGGGGAAGCCATTGATAAAATCGGCATGGTTGAACGGAATATAGATAGGGATATATTCTCGGCAATCATTAGAGCCATATTAGGGCAACAAATATCACGACAGGCATGGGAAACTGTGTTTAAACGCGTGAAAGACGCACTGGGAGAGATTACAGCAGAGCGCATGAATAGTTTAACCGTTGAGGAAATACAAGCCTTTGGTACGACTTTTAAGAAAGCAGAATACATGAAAGACTTTTCAAAAAAAGTGTGCGCTGGCGAACTCAACCTTGATGAGCTTTGTATGTTGTCTGACAAAGAAGTCATCGACACATTGTGCAAGCTAAAGGGTATCGGTGTGTGGACGGCAGAAATGCTTCTTGCCAGTGCTTTGCAACGTGATGACGTTTTTAGCTTCGGCGATATAGCTATACATCGTGGACTGCGCATGCTTTATCGTCATGAAGAAATTACCAAGGAAAGGTTTGAGCGATTCCGTAAAAGATATTCCCCCTATGGAACTGTGGCCAGCGTTTATCTGTGGGCTATTGCAGGGGGAGCGATACCTGAACTGAATGATCCAAAAAATAAAAAGCGAATGGCAAAGTAGACGACTGTCAATATTGATTATTTCTAATTTTAATCACAGATGCGAGTAGCAACTAACTGTATTTTCACACACAAGCGGAGCCGCTATAGTTGTGTCATTGGGAAGGGCAGTTTGTAGCTAGCACAAAAAATAAGGGCTTACGATTTTAACGTAAACCCTTATTTTCCCTGGTGGGCCCACGAGGATTTGAACCTCGGACCAACCGGTTATGAGCCGGGGGCTCTACCAAACTGAGCTATAGGCCCGCCAAGAAGTTTCTTGTAGCTTAGGCCTGTTTGATTGTCAAGTTTTCGTTTCAATAAATTGCATTTTTTTTTGAGCCTTTTTGAAAGCCTACGGCATTGTTACTTGAAAATCAGTTAAGATATTTTTTTTGGGAAAAATTTTTATCCCTTGCATCTTGATTTTGTGTTTCTTTATCTTACATGACTATTCTCTATTTTGCGCCACGAAAAATGAGCCGCAATTCACTTGCGGCGGGCGCGAAGCGAC
>CAYJJP010000263.1:0-3750 GCA_964370525.1 uncultured Desulfovibrionaceae bacterium
CAAATAAGCCTTAAGGTATGTACTTTTTTGCCGATAATTATGTTATAAGTGTTTGGAAAACTCTAAAATATAAAGTGTTTTTTTGTGCAAGATTTTTTGTGCGCTGCTTGCATACTTTTTGCAAGTATTAAGCAAATACATTTTTTTTCTACATACATTAGGCAAAAGTTTCCATACGAGGGTAGTATTATGTCAAATACCATATCAGGCGGCATATCGTTTTCAGGCATAGGCAGTGGCACAGATTTTGCCGCAATGATTGAACAGTTGAAGGAAGTTGAGTCGTTTAAACTCTATGGTTTAGAAGACTCACGCGAAAAAGCTAACGAAAGCTATGAAGCCTATTTAGAATTAATTGATACGGTTACTGAAGCAAAAGAGGCTTTAGAACTGCTTAATAGTCCCTCAAAGTTTCTGACAAAATTAGCATCCAGCAGTAATGAGGCCATGCTTGGCGTTGAGGCAACTTCCGATGCCGTAGACGGAACCCACAAAATTCAAGTGACGCAACTGGCAAGTAATGCCATTTGGGCCAATAAAAATAGTTTTGCTGAAAAAACGTCCTCCATAAATACAACGTCAACGGCGCAAGATTTTTCCTATACTTACATGGGGCAAACACGCACTCTCAGTGTGCAACCCGGCACTACGCTTGAAGGTTTTGTGAACATGGTCAATAATGACCGCTCAAATCCCGGCGTCAAATTAAGTATAGTAAAAACCGGCGAGGGGTATTCTTTTCAAGCCAGCGGCCAGGATTCCGGCGCCAATGCGACCTTAGAAATTCACTCATCAGGACTTGCGGGCTTAAGTGGTGAAGGTGCCATTTGGCGTAGCACCTCGGCTGTAGATATAGCTACGGCGCTCAATGTCGGCGATACTATTAACGAGTATGAATATAGTATACAGTTAAATAATGGTGATCCGGCTTTTACCACTGCAAAAATTCGTGGCGATGCCAGTCAGCAAGAAATTGTAGATGAAATCAATGCAGCCTATCAAGCTGAATACAGCACAACTGACGAAATAGCTTCGTTGGTCGACGGTGTTATGACCATTTCTGGTCTACAAGAGATTAAAACCATTACCTATCCTGCAGACGGGTCTACCTCTTCCAGTACGAGTACCAGCATAACTCCCACTACGGAATTTTCAATTGCCGGCAACTTAACCGCTGATACCTATGCAGCCACTACATATAACTTCACCAACTCCAGAGGTGAAAATGTTCCCATTGAATTTACGGAAGATCATACACAAAAAGATATTTTAGATAAATTAAATGAATTGGGTTATGCGGTCGAAGCCACCACGGAAAGCGACGTCACCACAGGAACCATTAAAGGCATTACCGACATGCAAGACTTTTTAGATCTTGCTTCTTCCGGAACTGCCACGGCCAGCACCACATGGCCGGATTATACCAAGGTCATTGATACCAATGCTGCTGTGCAGCCCGGTGTTGTGCCGGCTGCTATGACTTGGACTTTTGTGCGTGAAGACGGAAGCTTGCTGGATGTAGATGTCAATAGTGGAGAATCCATTTCGCAGGCGCTTGAAGGCACGGGAATAAACTACAGCCTTGATTCAGAAGGCAGAATTGTTTTTGAAAATGTTTCTGAGGTAAGGGGGGTTCCGGCAGCCGTTGGGCTTAGCGGTTCCCTGTCCGGCTCCAATGCGTGGGAAGTGCAAGCAGCTCAAGATGCCATCTTCAAAGTGGACAACTGGCCGCAAGAAATTACTTCCAGCACCAATGAGGTGAAAGACGTTATCGAAGGCGTGACCATGACCTTACGTGATGTGGGCACGGCACAATTTACCGTGGCCTCCGATGTTGATTCAGTCAAGGATAATATACAGGCAAGCCTTGACGCCATAAACTCAGTGCTTAAAAAAATCCAAGATTTAACGGCAGTATCTGAAGAGATTTCGTCAACATATACTGAGTCAGGCACGGAGCAAGGTACAGTGTCAGGCTCTGCTCTCACAGGCGATTATAGTGTGAATCTTTTTTCCAGTCGCTTAAAATCCGCCATAGGTGATTCGCCTCCGGGCTTTGTGTCTATGGATCCCGAGGATTTTTTCTCCGGTGATTTTGTGGCAGCATTGTCACAAATGGGTATTAAGGTTTCTGCTGACGTGGATTCAGCTGACTTTGGGCTTTTTGCCATAGCGCCCTATGGTTCCACCGATGAAATTCAAGCCCTTGACCAAGCGTTGTTTGATGATGCCATTGCCAATCATCTTGATGATGTCATAGCTTTTTTTGCAAACGACGAAGTGGGCAGGTCAAGTTCGTCAAACTTTCGTTACGCTAATCATTTGGAAGGTTTGACGAAGCCAGGTACTTATGACGTAACCTATGAACTATCAGGCGGCGCCGTTGTTCCTGACTCTGTATATATAAATGGAGTGAAGGCTGATGCGAGTTCCACAGCCGCAAATACATATACGGTTGGTTCGGCAGCAGGCGATGCCGGTGGTATATCGATTGTTATTGACAACTTAACCGGTACCGGCACTCAAACGGGAACTGTTTCCATTCAGCAAGGTAAAGTCAATCAAATGATTGAATTTTTTGCGGATGAGTTGGTATATGTAGAGCCAAAACTTAGCGACCCGGGCTTAGGCTCAGATAATGGCGGACTTATGATCGCCAAAGAAAGCTATGCCGATATGATTCAATCGTTTGATAGTCAAATTACCGATGAAATGGAGCGCTTAGAGCGTTGGGAGAGTGTGCAAAAGCTAAAATATGCACGACTTGACACCTTGCTTGGATCATATAACGGGCAAATGGAAGTGCTCACACAACAATTAGCACAATTTAACTCTTAAGTTTTTGTTTAAAGTGCCGATTGAGTTCTTTAGATAAAAATAACAATAAAATTAAACCATAGAGGCTATTATGAACAAGGCAGCACAAGCCTACTTTCAGACTAAGGTAAGTACCACCGACCAAGGGCAACTCTTGCTTTTGCTCTATGACGGCGCATTGAAATTTTTACAGCAAGCTCGCGAAAAAATGCTGGTGAATGATTATGCAGCCAAGGGTATTCTTATTTCAAAAGTTATTGATATTATAAACGAATTGACTAATACGCTCAACCTTGAAAAAGGTGGTTCGTTGGCAGAAAATTTGAACAACTTATATTTTCTTTGCACCACAAGACTTTTGCAGGCAAATCTGAAAATGAATGTGGAGCAATTGGATAATGTGGCCAGCATCTTATCGGGCTTACGTTCAGCTTATGCGGAAATCATCGAAACACCGGAAGCTCGTAAAGTATCGGCACAAATTTCTGCAAAGCTTAATGTGGACGCATCTGTTACACAACGTGCTGCCATTCAAACTAAGCAAACCGCAGCGCCTACTTCCTTGGGGAAAATGCAAGCACGCAATGCATACGGCGCCATGCAAAGAAGTGCTCAGCCGGTACAAGTTCCGCAACCAAGCACGGTCGAAGCGCCCAAGGTGAACAGTCCGGAAACAGCAGCACAAGCGCCTGCCCAAACTCCGGTACAGCAAGCTGAAGATTCTTTGCAGGCACAGAAAGCTTCCGCCTTACCTTTTACGCAAGGTGTGCCACCGGTTGAGCAAGCAGTTGAAAATATAGCTCAAGCTAAAACGTTGCCCACAGAGCAGCCAGCTGCAAGCTCTACCAAAAAAACAGGGTTTGGCGTTTCAAAATTTCCATACCCTAAGGCTTTTGGAAAATAATTCTTGAGAAAGCGCTGAGTAATCTAGTT
>CAYJJP010000264.1:0-3742 GCA_964370525.1 uncultured Desulfovibrionaceae bacterium
AACCTTTTAAATAAGCCGGACTCATGCATCTGTCAAGACCTCTATATTGCTCTTTCAGGGCAAACTCATCTAAATTGAAAGTTATAGCCAAAATCAGAAAAGCATGTTATTATCATGAATTTATGTGACTATTTTTTTGAAAACCACCCCGTCAGCTAAGGATAATAGTCACACTAGAAAATTACACAAAAAATTAACTCAAAAATTGCATTTTTTAAAAAATTTAGATGTGTTTGCCCTGTTATATTAATTACCCTTGCTTTGTAGGATTTCTACAATATCCTCATGGCCTTTGTCTGTGGCAAGCTTAAGAGCCGTCGAACCATCCTTGGCCCTTGCTGTCATATCCGCACCATTAGCTAACAATATTTTAACGCTATTAGCATCTCCTGTTTCAGCGGCAAACATAAGAGCTGTTTTGCCAAGGTTAGTTTTTGCATTAACATCTGCACCTTTGGCTAATAATATTTCAACGTTTGAGCCCGACCAACTCTCAGCAGCAAACATGAGTGCTGTCTTGCCATCATTACTTTTCAAATTAACATCGGCGCCCTTCTCTAAGCAAAATTCGAGATTGGCAGAGCTTCTTTGAGCTGCACGCATAAGAGCTGTTAAACCGTGTGATGTATCTTTTTCATTGATAGATAATCTGTCATCCCACACCAAAGTTATAAATTGAGGTCTCGTCTTCAGTATTGCTCTCATAAAAGCTGTTTCATTGTTAGGGCTTTTTACCATAACATCAGCCTTCTTATCTAATAAGTATTTCAATGAATCTAAGTTTCTATCGAATGATTGGGAACAAACATTAATAAGTGGGGTATCGTTGTTGCGGTTTGGGGCGTTAACATCAATATCTGGAGTGTAAAATATGTCAGCAATTTTTGTATGACCATTATAAAGTGCAGCAAAAAAAGGAGTCGTGCCATCTTCATCTTGTATCCTTGCATCAGCGCCTTTTTCAAATAGAAATCTAATAGTCTTGATATTTATATTTTCATCATAATCCCCATCTTCATTACGAAAGCTCCATTCTGCAGCGTAAAAAAGCGGAGTTTCTTTTTTTAGATTTTGCGCATTGATTTTCGCCCCACTGTCCAACAACATTTGCAACATTTTATGACGGATTTCAACGGAGGTAATGTGTTCATTTCTCAATGCATACATAAAAGCAGTTTCGCCTTTCTTATTAGTCGCAGATGCATCAGCCTTATTTTCCAACAATAAGCCAACAATTTTATCATATCCTCTATGTGCAGCAAACATGAGTGCATTTTTGCCTTGCTCATCACTTAAAGATGTATCGGCCTTATTTTCCAACAAAACCTGAACGACTTTATCATTTCCTTTGAAAGCAGCACTTAGGAGCGCTGTATAGTTATTCTTGTCTTTTGCGTTTATGTCCAGTCCTTTATTTATGAGCAAGTGTGCTATATCTTCCTTATTGCCTTCTGCCGCTAATATCAAAAGAGTTCTCCCTTCTGTGTCAACAACATTTATATCAGCACCCTTATCAAGCAGAAACTGTACCACTTCCTTATTTGATACACTAGCTGCAATGGAAAGAGTTGTGTGTCCATTTTTATTCTTTCTGTGTAAGTCCAAACCCTTGTCCATAAGAATTTGTAATATTTCCAAATCATTGCACATTGGTGCATACATAAGTGCCGAGATATCATTATCTGCAACAACATTTACATTTGCCCCATTATCCAGTAATAATTTGGCTGTTTTTGCATGACCTTCACTTAGGGCAAGTAGTAGTGCTGTATGCCCATTGTCACTGCGCATATTAATATCAGCACCTTTATCCAGACAAAATTGAACGAGTTTATCATGCCCATTCTTAGCTGCATTCATCAAAGCTGTGTAACCTGAGCCTATCATTCTTACATTTGCCTTTGCATCGATAGATAATTTATCACTCCAGACCATACGAGCAATCTCTTCATGACCATTGCTTACAGCTGCAATAAAAGCTGTCTCATTACTAGAGTTTTTTACCGTGACATCTGCATTTTTCTCTAACAAGAACTTCACAATATCTATATACCCCTTGGCACTGGCATGAGTAAGAAGGGTATCTTTATCAACAAACGAGCGTTCAAGTGGCGTTAACTTATTTATATCAACATCAGAAGGAAACAAGGTTTTGACGATATCAAAATACCCCACTTTTACTGCAAACAAAAAAGCTGTCATGCCCAAAATATTTTCTCCATTAGCGCTTGCACCACTCTCCAACAACAAGTAAGATATATCTTTATGCTTATTCATTAGAGCAAACATAAGAGGTGTAGTGCCCATGGCATGCGCTTTATTTACATCCGCCCCTCTGCTTATGAGTAAGAGAACCATTTCAATTGGTCCATGATTCACCGCAAACATTAAAGGCGTAAAGGCTAATCTGCCTACTGCGTTTACATCCGCACCTTTATCCAGTAAAAGCTTCACTCTTTCTATGTTCCCTTTCTCTACAGCCTCATGTAAATTTTCGCTAAGCGCAGATGTGGGAAAAATCATATAAAGACAAAAAACTAAAACAGTAAAATAAGGACGCATCCCTTTCTCCAGACACCTGTGTAGGTAGGTGTAGTAATAGATTTAAAAAAGTTATCTAATAACAAATTAGAATCACGTGGGGTCTTACTACCTTTATTTGCTTGAACCATTTGCAAAATGGTCAAAGCCTTGCACATTCATCACTTTACCATTTAGTTCAATATACGGAGTATCGGTTATGCTGCCAATGCTGCGCATATTAGGCAAGGCTGCGTGTAATATCGGCAATAATTTCGGCATACAAGCACCGAGTAATGCATAATCTTCACCGCCAAGATAGGCTTGCTCAGCGGCGCAAAGGCCATTTTCCTTGGCGTAACGTATGACTTCCGGATGCAAAAGCGCCTCCGGTAAAACAATGTGCGCACCAAGCATATTATTTTTCTCCATTCCCAAAAGGCGCTGCATATCACGAGCAAGCCCGTCGGAAAGATCCATAAGTACAGGCGGACGAACATTGTTACTCGAACGAGCAAGGATAAGCCCGGCATCTATTTGCGGTTCCGGCAATAAATGAGCTGCACACGAGCAAGGCCAAGTTTCCTGAGCTTTTCTGCCATATTTTTCCAGCTTTTCAAGGCCAATGCGTGCAAGTCCCACATTACCAACCACAAAAATAACATCCCCGGGCATGGCACCACCACGACTTAAGTAATGCGTTTTATTTTCGGTAAGATTTTTTTGCGTACCGGCTTCGCCCCAAATAGTAATACAAATATGAATTTTTTCCGCTCGTGAAATATCTCCGCCGGAAAGAACAATGTTATGCTTTGCGGCCAGTTGCCCCATACCATAAAAAAAGGACTCAAGCCAATCCGCATCCATATGCTCCGGAATGGCAAGCCCAAGACTAAAGCCGATGGGGCGCATACCCATGGCAGCAATGTCAGACATATTTACAGCAAGAGCCTTGTGTCCGATTTCGCTCGGCGAAAAATATGTCGTACGAAAATGAACGTCTTCAATAAATAAATCGGTACTCAGGCAAAGAGCGCCTTGGGAACGAATAACAGCGCAATCATCACCTCGCCCCATGAGCAGACTAGAATGGTTTTCCGGAAAATGTTTGGCAAGTAAGTCTAAAATAAACGCTTCAGAAAGGACTGTCACTTGGCTTACCTCCTCTTATTTTTCTGGTAGTAAAAAATCCTGTAAAATAGTTTTAATACCAAAACCCGTA
>CAYJJP010000265.1:0-3725 GCA_964370525.1 uncultured Desulfovibrionaceae bacterium
CCAAGTCCCGTCGTCAAGATGCAATAGTTATCAGCCTTGGTTTAGCACTTATTCTGATCTCAAAGTTTATTGCATAATAAGATAAATAGAAAACAAATTTGGTACACCTCTAAAAACAAGCTTTAAAAGGAACACAACATGAACTTTTTCCAAAACTTATCCAAGTCCCGTCGTCAAGATGCAATAGTTATCAGCCTTGGTTTAGCACTTATTCTGATCTCAAAGTTTATTGCATAGTTTTAGGCTTTTATATAAGTTAAAAAATAAGTTTGACATACTTCCAAAATACAGAAAGAATACACGGACTGCAACTCAGCGTGTGTTCTTTTTGTATTTTATAGGCTGTATACATTAACGCAAACTCCTTCGGCGTCCGTTGAGTTGGTTTTTCCAAAAAACTTTCATGCAATTTTTTTTCACATCCGGAGGAATTAATCAATGTTTCCTTATAAAACTGGGATTTTAGCGATGAAACGTATTCTTTTATGCCATGACGGAACAAAGCTCACTCCAAGTGCCATGAGTTTTTTGCATGAAAAGCTGCAAGAAGTTATAACGTTAGACGTTTTATATGTAATACCACGTAATTTAATTCATTATGGGCAAGTGGATCAACTGGCAACGCCCACCAGTAAGCAAGAATTTATAGATTATGTGCAAGAGCTAGGAGTGCAAGAATGCAAAGAAAAATTGCATAATTTTGTGCTAGAAATTGAAGAGTTTGCCAAAGCTCAGCATTTGCAGCTGGAGATAAAGCTGCATGTACGCTGGGGCAAGGCAATTGAGGCCATTGAAGAAGTTTCAAAAAGTTATAGTGATGAAGCGATTTTATTACCCAATAATATTTGGGAAATTGATGAGCTTTTGCAAAAAAATGTGTTAAAGTTACAAAAAAAACTCCCAACATATATTATGACGTAGCTTATGCATAACATTTCTTTGAATCTATTCACACGTTTTAAGCAATTCAAGATACTTATAGGCATCTTTTGTCTTTTGGCTTGTATGCCTCCTCTTTTGTCTTTTGCGCAAGAAAGTTCCACTAAAAATTATCGTTTTGGCGTGCTTACCCTCACACATCCCATTGTACTTTATAGGCAATACATTCCTTTTTTTGATTATCTCAATGAACATTTGCCGTGGAGTTTTGAGTTGGTGCTCTATAAAGGTTATGCAGAAGTGCTTAAGGCCATAGAGGATGGTGAACTGGATATGGCGCTTCTTGGCGGGCATACGTTTATGCAGGTGCAAAGATATACGACCTTACAACCCATTGTTGCTGTGCGCTCACGGGATAACACTACGAAAACATATAGCATTTTTGTGACTAAGAGTGATAATGCAGCCATAAATACTATTGAGGATTTACGAGGAAAATCCATAGCCTTTGGTTCCGAGCAATCATCGTCAAGTTATCTTATGCCTTTGTATTTTTTAGAAAGAAACTCTATTTCACTTAAGGATTTTTCAAATTATTATAATTTGGCCAACCATGAAGCAGTGGCGAGGGCAGTGTTGCGTGGTGAATATGATGCCGGTGTTATGGGTGAATCTTTTGCCAGACGTTTTTTGGGGATGGGACTGAAAAAAATAGCGACAACGGAGCCTTTTCCCGGTTTTTTATTGGTGGCAAGAGCCGGAGTTGCTCTGAATGTCGTTGATGATTTGAAGAACTTTTTACTCAGCACAAACTTTAATAATGAAAAAGTGGCAGAACAAGCGAAGACTTGGCCGGAAATTTTGCAGCATGGCTTTGCCCCGGTAGTCATCATTGATTATGATTTTTTTAACAATTTACCTAAGCGGAGGAGCATGCTTCATAAATAAATTTCATTTAATTACAAATATTTTATTTGTCGAATATTTATGAAGATATGCTTACGACTTCTCAGAAAAAAAAATAATTATGCAACAATCTGCTCTTACAAATATGTCCCTCTTATCAAAAATAAAAAATATACGACTTGGAATGCAAGCTAAGCTTTTGGCAACGGCCATCCCTATCCTGCTTTTTTTTACCATACTTATGAGCTTTGGCATAGTGAAGCGGGAAAATGACCTCATGTATAACGATACGGTTCAACAAGCGCTGGGCATAGCAAAAAGTGCTGCTCTTCTTTATACTAATGCGAGAATATACGAGGAATTGCGTATGGTTGACTCGTCGGGCATGAGTGAATACTTAGAGTATTTTATGGACGATATGATGCGCCTTGACCCACGCATGCGCACTTTTTTCATCTTGGATGCCAAGGGGCAAGTTATTGCACATAATAATTTGAGAGAATATGGCAAAATATATAATGATGCAAACACAGTAAACCTACTTGCTGTCAGAAAGGATTTTGTCGAAGAAATACATACAGCAGATAATCAATACATTTTGCGTATTACCGTACCTCTTGCCATAGGTTCTAAGTTTTGGGGGTTGTGCCGAGTTGATTTCTCCTTAAACGAAATGTACGCATATAGTTCGCGCTTACGCAATGAAGTCCTTATGTTAGCTACATTATTTTTGCTGCTATCAATCGGTGTGGTATGGATTGCAGGTTGGCATTTTGTAACCCCCATTCGTAAGCTCACCCACAACATGAACACCATTACCTTACAAGGCAAAGTAACCCAGCATCTGCCTATTTTGCCTACGCGTGATGACGAAATTGGCGAGTTGCACAATAGTTTTGTGTGGATGTTGAATAGATTACACAATGCAGAACAAGATCGCCTACAAAATATTGAAAAAATGTTGCAAACAGAAAAAATGGCCGCCGTCGGTCAGCTGGCCTCGGGTCTTGCGCATGAAATTAATAATCCGCTGGGCGGCACTATTTTATGTTTCCAAAATCTTTGCGAAGGTGATATGGATGAAGCAACACGCAAGCAGCATATTGAAGTTATTAATGGGAGTTTAGAAAAAATTAGGCTCACAGTGAGCGATTTTTTGCGCTTTGCAAGACCTGCCCCCCTTGCCATTCGTGAAACGTCTATTCAAAAAGTATTTGCACATTGTCAAAATTTAGCTACTTTTACACTCAGCCGACAAAGCATAGATATACATATTGATATTATGCAAGATATGCCCGATGTACAGCTGGACTTGGAGAAAATAAGTCAAGTTTTACTCAATTTAATTTTGAATGCGGCTTATGCTTTGGAAAATTCGCAAAAGCGTGATAGCAATAAAAATGCGGTACTTCTAAAATCTTACGTTGAAAATAAACATGTGCATATTATTGTTGCAGATACAGGCGAAGGCATAGCCAAGGATGTGCAAGAAAAGATTTTTAACCCATTTTTTAGCACAAAACCCGAAGGTAAGGGCACAGGCCTAGGCCTTGCTGTTTCCAGCGCCCTCATTGCTCAACATGGCGGAACCTTAAAAATTATTAATGATACTATGACACATGACAACATAGTATATGCCGGAGCAGTTTTTGAAATGATACTGCCTTTACATTTTTCAACAGATTGTTAGGGGTGCACAAGTCAATTATTTTTCTGGGGGAAAACCTTTTGTGAACAAAAGGTTCTTCCCCCAGACCCCCTTTCCAAAAAACTTTCACGCGAATTTTTCTTACGAAAAATTCTTTTGAAAAATATTTTAGGAAACACTGATTAAATAAATTTTAAGTTATTAAACGGTGTAAAAAACAATTTTCCATATTGCCTTCGGAACTACAATTTTTAATTTATTAAAAATTGTAGTAATTAAAGCGTTTTGAGGG
>CAYJJP010000266.1:0-3711 GCA_964370525.1 uncultured Desulfovibrionaceae bacterium
CTTGATTTTTCTTTATTGCACCAATAGCTTGAATTTTTCTTGAAGAACCTATCTCCGTATCTATAAAAACCACTGAATTATTCATTCTCAAATTCCAATATTTTAATTTGTCACAGTAATATTTTATATTTGATATATTATTGTGTACAATCAAGAATACATTTTTTTATTTTCTAAAGCAGATACTACCCTTTAAGCATACTTTTGTAAATACTTGGCAAATAAACATATAAAAACATTGAATTACAAGGCAACAATTTTTCTGTGTATATTTATGTTGATATTTTCTACAGAATTTAATAGTTTACCTGCTTCGTAGGAGTTTATTGTGTATAAAGTATCACTTTACTCTGATGGCTATGGCGAAGTTTTAAGAAAAAAATTTTTGAAACGACATAAATAAGGATTTATTATGCAAGAATTATTATCAAATGAATTACTGTGGGCTGCGGTTCTTGGAGTTATTGTTATTGCGATGTTTTTTTGGCGTAGCAATAATTCTAAAAAAAGCACCATAAATACTGGCGGTGCGACTGCATCTCAAACTTCTAAGGGAAAATCTCAGACTTCAGTGGAAGCTTTGTACGAAAAAGCTGGAAAATCTTTCGATAAGGCAGAATATGCTCAAGCGGCGACCTTATACCGAGAAGCAGCCGAGCAAGGCCATGCGCCATCACAGTTTAAACTTGGCGATATGTATGAATTAGGAGCCGGAGTCGGAGAAGATTTAGAACAAGCATTCTTTTGGTACAAAAAAGCTGCTGACGGCAATAATTTAGAAGCACAACGTTTTCTTGGGTATCGCTATGAAACAGGAATTAACGTAGAAAAAAACCTTGAAAGTGCGCTTTATTGGTATGAACGAGCTGCCGAAAGCGGCAATGAAGATGCTCAGTTTGACCTTGCCATTTTCTATGATGATGAAAAAAAGCATACAGAAGCCAGTGCTTTATTTTTGAAGCTAGCTGAAAAAGGCCACCTCGGCTCACAGGTATTCCTTGCAACTGCGTATTTTACGGGTGACGGAATTGATTTAAATTATGAACAGGCCTTTATGTGGTACAAAAAAGCGGCCGAAACCGGGGACGACTATGCTCAATTTAGTCTTGGTGAAGCATATCACGATGCTGAAGGCGAGTGGCACGATTTGAAATTGGCGATTTATTGGTATGAAAAAGCAGCGGAGCAGGATTTTGCACAAGCAATCGAAGCTTTAGCGCAGCTATACGAAGAAAACAGTGAGCTTAAAAAAGACACTGAAAAAGCAACTTACTGGCGTAAAAGAGCAGAAGAAATTAAGAAAGATGATGATGATGATGAATAATCAATATTTAAGAAATTTGCTAAAAACCTTCTAATATATCAGTGCCATTTGCCAATCCCATCATGTGGAAAGAACCTAATAAACAAGTGTAAAATAATTATTGTTATATGAGTTAGTCGCGCAGGATATTAGATTTATTTCTGCAAAATCAGCGTGTCTTTTATTCAGCGGTTTGATAAGTCCCCCCTAAGATGTAGCTCTTAAGGGGGACTTAGGTTTTAAGGGGTGTTTGTAAAATTATTAGAAGTTAACTTCTTCGCCATAGTAAGCGCATTTGAAGAGCTTAGCCATGGTTGCAGCATCAATACTTCTTGGATTTGTGCCGGTGCATGGATCTGCAACAGCTGCTGCGGCAATATCATCAAGCTGAGCTAGGAAGGCTTTTTCATCAACGCCAAATTCTTTCATAGTTTTTGGCATATTCATTTGTGCCTTAAGTTCAACAAGCTTTGCAATAAGAGCATCAACCAATTCTTCAGTGGTATTACCGGCAAGGCCAAGATATTTAGCAATTTGAGCATAGCGCTCGCCCGCTACTTGTGCATTGTATTTAACGGCAAAAGGCAAGTAGATTGCATTGGCACAACCATGAGGAATGTTAAAGATTTTGCCAGATTTGTGAGCCATGGAATGCACAATGCCAAGAATTGCATTGGAAAATGACATACCGGCCATGCACTGAGCAAGGTGCATTTCTTTCCTGGCTTCTTCATCGTTGTTATAAGATTTTACAATGTTATCAACAATCATCTCGATGGATTTCATGGCAAGCGAATCCGTAATGGGGTTAGCAACAACGGAAACATAGGCTTCAAATGAGTGAGTAATGGCATCCATACCGGTGTTAGCAACAAGCGTTGGAGACATGCTTTTTACCAAGTTAGTATCTACAATAGCCACGTCCGGAGTGATGTTGTAGTCGGCAATGGGGTATTTTGTGCCGGTTTTTTCGTCGGTAATGATGGAAAACGCAGTTACTTCGGTGCCGGTGCCGCTGGTGGTGGTAATAGCTACGAAATAAGCTTTTTTGCGAAGCGTTGGCAAGTTAAATGGCTTTGCAGCTTCTTCAAAAGTAAATTCGGGATTTTCATAAAAAATCCACATGGCTTTAGCAGCGTCAATGGGTGAACCGCCGCCGATACCAATAATAATATCAGGTTGAAACTCATTCATAGCGGCAACGCCAAGTTTAACAGTTGCTACACTTGGGTCAGCTTCGATTCCGCAAAAGATAGTGCTTTCAATACCGGCTTCTTTAAGATTAGCTTGAACAAGAGCTGTGGTGCCATCCTTAATCATTCTTTCAGAGCCAATAACGAGGAAGGCTTTTTTGCCTGTGAGGTTTTTTAATTGCTCAAGGGCATTCTCACCAAAATAAACATCTCTTGGAATAGTAAATCTTTTCATTCTAAATCCTTTATAAAATATTTTCGCCAAAACGTGCGATGGGGTATATATATGCACAGAAAAGAAGTTGCGCAAGAAGGCACTTTATTGTTTGGTAAAAACTAAAAGGTGGGAAGGTAACTTTTTGGTTACCTACGAAGGTCAGTGTTATTGGGTGTTTATGGCGATGTTGAGCAATGGTTATTTGTAATATGACTGGATAACTTTTTTTCCCCATTGATTTAAATTTTCCAAAATGGGGATTACATCCTTGCCTAATGCTGTGAGCGAATACTCGACAGTCGGCGGAGTTGAAGGATATACAGTGCGATTAACTAGCTTGTTTTCTTCAAGTTTTCTTAGTTGTTGAGTGAGGACTTTTTGGGTGACGCCTGGAATAATCCGAAAAAATTCATTAAAACGTATTTTTTCGGCAACATGAAGGTTCCACAATATGGCGGACTTCCATTTGCCCGAAATAACTTCTAAGGCAACTTCCATTTCTTGAGTAAAATTACTGCAACTTATTTTATTTTCGCGATCTTCTGGCAAAACGACCTCCGAGATTATGTTTATGGATACACTGATTAATTATTTTTCTGGGGGAAAACCTTTTGTGAACAAAAGGTTCTTCCCCCAGACCCCCTTTCCAAAAAACTTTCACGCGAATTTTTCTTACGAAAAATTCTTTTGAATATCTTTTATTACAAAGCATTAGTAAAAAACGTAATTTGTTTCGTTATATTTTTCAACTTGTTGAAAATAGAACGCGATAGGGTTCCCAGCTGATAAAGAACCCCCCTCAGCCCAATGCCAAGGGGGGTAGGAAGTTTATTTTGTTAAAGGGTTAGCAGCAAGCTGCAAAATAACTTCTTAGGAAAGAGAAGTTAAGCCTTTTTATTAGTCAAATCTCTTTAGTAGTCATACCTCAAGACTTCGTTAGAAGTCATAGCGCAAGACTTCGTTAGAAGTCATATCTCAAGACTTCGTTAGAAGTCATA
>CAYJJP010000267.1:0-3708 GCA_964370525.1 uncultured Desulfovibrionaceae bacterium
AAAAGTTCCCCTTCCCCCCTCACAAAAAAATAATAAATCAGTGTATCCTTAAGAAAAAATTAAAGGGTAAATTCTATGAACCAACATATATTGGAACATGCCCAAGTGCCGGAGCATTCTTGTGGTTTTATGCAGGCGGTTTCCGGTGGCACGCCCATGCTGCAAAGAGTGCACACCGGAGCAGGGCAGGCGGAGTATGTTTGCTATCATGCCGAAGATTGGCTCACCCTTATTGGTTATCCCATACGAGGCGAGTATAGCCATGAGGGTTTTTTGTTGGCAAAATCCCAAGCCTTAGAGCAGTGTCAGGCCAGCCATTTTTTTGCAGCAGGGCCGCATATGCCCCCGCAATGGCAAGATTATGTACAAGAGAAAGATGTTTTTTACACTCTTTGCAGTAGCGCCAATGTTCCTTCAAAGTTGCGCCGTGTGGTGCGTAAGGCACAAGATTGCTTGCGTATAGAAGAAGGGCGTGCTTTTACCGCAGCCCATCATCGGCTATGGACAGAATTTTTGGGGCGCAAGATGTCAGCGCCCATGAGACCAGCTGAAATCAACTCTGTAACGGACGCGCAAAACTCATCGGCGCCCATGAGCCTTATGGTGCGCAAGCTTTTTTTAGCCACACCCAAAGCGCTCGAAGCGCCGCATACAAACTTACGCTTGCTGAATGCTTTTGATGCGCAAGGGCAACTTGCCGCCTGTTTATTGGTGGATTTTGCTCCACTGGATTTTTGTGCTTATATTTTAGGTGCTCATTCACGCTTACATTACACTGCCCACGCCGCTGACGCGCTCTTTGCATTTATGTTACAACGCAGTCGGGAGGAGGGCAAAAAATATATTCATCTTGGCCTTGGCGTCAATGAAGGTATTACACGTTTTAAGAAAAAGTGGGGCGGAAAGCAAGCGCAGCCCTTTGTGCGAGCTGCATGGCAAGAAGCACAGAGCTCTGTGACGATACAGCAAGATATGTCCTCGTTATTTTTGACGGCAGTGGGCGCAAAGCGTCTTGTGGAACCCGGTAGGATGGCAAGGGCAAGCAGTCACGAAGATATGACGGCCTTCATCGGTCAATCAAAACGACAAATATTCGCTACATTTCCTGAGCAGCGCCCCTATGCCATGCTGTGGAAGGTGCAAAAAGGGCAAAATATTTCTTGGATTGGTGGCTCGGCACATTTTTTTTGTTATTCCTTTGAGCGTTCTTTCCAAGAGCTATTTTCCAAGGTGGATACCGTTCTTTTTGAAGGCCCTCTAGATGCTCAAAGTTTGCGCATAGTTGAAGCTGAGGGTAAACATATAACACCGGAGCAGCAGCCTCTCTTGGAGCATTTTACAGAAAAGGAAATCCGCAATTTAGAACGCATGGTGCGTGGCCCTGAAGGCAAGCTTGCGCGTATGTTAAATATGCAAGCAGCACGGCGGGTGGACGTACGCTGGTATTTAACACATGCACGACCTTGGTCTGCTTTATTTACTTTATGGACGGGCTTCTTGGAGCGCAAAGGCTGGCAGCAGTCGGTGGACTTGGAAGCGTGGAATATTGCCCATGATTTGGGAAAAAATGTGGTTGCCATGGAAAGCCTTGAGGAACAATTGGCTTCATTAAATTCTGTGCCGCCCATGCGTGTGGTGCGTTATTTTCAAAATTGTGGCAGGTGGCCTAGCATGATACAAAAAAATGTGCGTTCATATTTACGCGGCGATTTAATGCAATTAATGGGTACCAGTGCGGAATTTCCCACGCGCACCCATACCATAATTTCTGTGCGAGACGAACGCTTTCGGCGACGTATGCGTTCTTTTTTGGAACAAGGCCGCACGGCGGTTTTTGTGGGTACAGCGCATATGCTCAATTTGCGCAATATGTTGGCGGAAGATGGTTTTACCTTGACGCAAGTGCAGCCAACTTTGCGGCATAAAATTCGCCATACTGTGCGGCAATGGAGGCGCTAGTATGTGGTCACTTTCTACACAAAATCTTGAGCAGAGTAGCTTGCAAGCGTACACTCCGGATCAATTGCTCCCCTATGTGCAAGCGGTTAGCGAGGTAAATTCATTCTTGCTTGGTGATTACATCGTTCATATGTCCGCAGGCCATGCCGTATTGGTAGGTTATGCCCTTTCGCATGCGCACCATACAGAACAACTGGATGAAGTCGTAGAGTTTTTGCAAAATATGCGAGAAATTCAGTCTATTACAGTCTTGGCGCCAAGGCTTGCGAGCTGTATTCCGTCCCATGCTGTCACCACCGAAGATGCTTATTATTTCTTGGATTTACCCTTGAGCCTTACTAAACAAAAAAATGTTTCCTACATGTGCCAAAAGGCGAAGAAGTATGTGCATATTCGTAAAACTTTCGGCACAAATAAACAAGAATATTCACAAGATAGTAAGCAAAAAACATTTTGGACACAAGCGCATCAAGAACTTGTGCTAAGCTACATACAACGACCCGATGTGAGCACGGCAATGGGCGCAATTTTTCAGCGTTTGGAGCGTTATTGTCAAGAACCGAACGTGTGTTTGTTTAATGCTTATGATAATGTAAGCGGAGAGTTGCAAGGTTTTTGTGTGGGAGATTACAGCTCTTGGCAAACGGCCTTATACATGTTTGCCTTTCGCACGCAAGCTGCCGTGCCGGGCGTGGCTGATGTGCTCTTGCTGGCGCTCATAGAGGAAGCGTACGAGCGTGGCTATGCTCGCTGTAATTTAGGCTTGGGCATTAATGATGGCATACGGTTTTTTAAGGAAAAATGGGGAGCACGACCCTCGTTGCCTATGTTCGAAAGTACTTGGCAAAAACAAGAACAAGAACAAGCGAATAGCACCAAGAGCTGGTGGTCGCGCTTAGTAGTGCGTTGAAAAAGAACTACCTCAATGTGCCGTACCACCTAAGTTTTCAGGAAGTTAAAGTGCATCTGAGGACATCTAAATGCATCTAACAGCATGTACTCTTGTAACCCATTTTTGTAACCCTGACTTGTTTTCCAATAGTCACGGACTGTTATCAGCATATTTGCAGTGCAAGTCCAAGAAAAAGAAAACATCACAAACACTTAAGCGTAAATTTTTACGTTTTCTTTCCAAACAAAATCTCAATTCTGTTTCGTCGGCAAAAGTCGGCGGAACAGTCAATGCTACTCTCATTAAAACTGAGGCAAATCCCGTTACAGGGGAATTTGCTGACCTTCGATTGGTATGTTTTGCGCAGTCGCAAAATTTACCCCAATCCATTAGTTCGGTTTCGTGCGCTGTAAAAAGTACACGTCAGCGTCCTCTTCTGGGTAAGGGCAGATTATTGAGAGCGGCACATTCTGTTCGCAACAATTCTCGTATTTCAAAAAAAAGATTTTCACTGAAAAAAGCATAGTGCCACAGACATAAATATTCTGAGAAGGCAAATTTATGGAGCGCAAAATTGCTCCGGCTTTTATGCAGTGTGAATCTCAATGGATTACAAATTTAGATTAGATGATTTTTCTTAAATTGAAAAGTCATTTTCTCCAGTCACATCTGCGTTTTGCCTTCTCTCTTAAACGGAAGAGCATACTTCATAAGCGATTAAAACTATTATCTATTTAATATTTCAGATAATTACAAATATTTTACTTGCCGAAGATTATTGAAGATATGCTTAGCTCTTGTGGATATTATAAACGTCAACGAAAAAGTGAGCCATTTGTGCATGAAATTTTGAGCCA
>CAYJJP010000268.1:0-3708 GCA_964370525.1 uncultured Desulfovibrionaceae bacterium
CGACCTTTGAACACACGACCGGGGAAGGTGTTGTTACCGATGGAACCGTTATTACGGTGCACCTTTTCACATCCGTGGGAATCTTTGGATCCGGCAAAATTCCAACGACGCATGCGTCCTTGGTAGCCTTTACCAATGCTTTTCCCAGAAATTTTTACAATGTCACCTGCGTTAAAAAGTTCTACGGTAAGCTCATCACCCAAAGCTTGGGTTGCTGCTTCCTCTAAACGTATTTCACGCGTGTGACGGAAAAGGCCCTTACCTGCCTTTGCAAAATGTCCTTGCAAGGGTTTTGTGGTGTGCTTTTCCTTTGCCTCTTCAAAAGCGATTTGGACTGCATTGTAGCCATCCGTGTCGGTGCTTTTCACTTGCGTAACGGGACATGGCCCCGCTTTAATCACCGTAACGGCCACAGCGGAACCATCGCCTGCGAAGATGCGGGTCATACCTAATTTGCGACCCAATAATGCCATTTTCTCAGCCATGATTGCCTCTCTCGCTAGAGCTTGATTTCTACGTCCACGCCTGCTGGCAAGGAAAGCTTGCCAAGCGCATCAACGGTTTGTTGCGTGGGTTCGAGAATGTCCATAAGCCGCTTGTGGATACGCATTTCAAATTGCTCGCGGGACTTTTTGTCCACGTGCACAGAACGGTTCACGGTGTACTTGTGAATGTTGGTGGGAAGGGGGATTGGCCCTGCCACTCCGGCACCCGTGTTGCGCGCCGTATCTACGATTTCTGCCACAGCCTTATCAAGGATGCGATAATCGTATGCTTTGAGCTTGATACGAATGCGATCGCTGCTAACTGTTGTCATTTGCCTACTCCATTTTGGAACTTTCACCTAAAGCTACAAGCCTAGGGTTCCTTCACATATTACTAAAAGTTTTTACTTTTAGCCGTAAGGCTATAGTTTGCCTTACCTACCTATTGGCACATAGGAGTTTGGTGACTTTTTGGGTAAAATATAACTTCGCAATTATATTTTGATGTTTATGGTAAGCGGAGTCTTGCAGGCGAATAGCTCACGCAATTGTCCGTATTACTTACGACACTTCCCATTGCGTTGCCATGCCTTGCTGTGAATTTCACAGAAATGATGGTAGCGCACAAGGTCACCAAACGGGGATTACACCCCCACCTTACAGCCCTGGATCAACGAAATAAATTTATTTAGCAATAAATGTCTCGCTGAGGCTCCGCTTGTGGGCTGGAACGGCTGACTAGTCCGGCATTTGGTAACGCCTGCACTTGTCAATTTTAGCAAATAAATTTGCTAAGAACATTAGAGTGGGCTCAACCCACCCTTCCCTGCCGTCCAGGGAAATCCCTTTCAGAAAGGGCAAGAGGGAACTTACTCATTCTTCAATCAAACGTCAACATCTTTTTTGTGATTTTACAAATTTTTTTTCAAAGCACTGCGCAAAAACTTTTTTGAGACAATTCAATATGAGATTGTCGCAAATTTGCACCAATAAATTATTTTGACTTGTTTCGTTTCTTTGTTATATGTTTTGCAGACCCTACCTTGGTCTATTACTACATCTACATAAATTAGGAAAATTATGTCTACAGCTACAAAAAAAACACCTTGGTGGAGACACTTTGAAAATTCTCAAGAACCTGAAATAACATTTGAAAATTGTAGTATCCTACATTACCTTGATGATGCTGCGGCGAATTATCCACGCCAAAAAGCCATTATTTTTCAAAATTACAAATTAAATTACTCTCAGCTTAAGGCCGAAGCAGAAAAACTTGCCGCCGCTTTGCGCTTGCGTGGAGTGCAAACAGGTGACAAGATTGCCATTATGCTCCCCAATTTACCGCAAACAATGATAGCAGTTTGGGGTGTGCTCAAAGCCGGAGCCATTGCTGTTATGACTAATCCTTTGTATATGGAGAAAGAATTAACACACCATTTTTCTGATTCCGGCGCACGCATACTTATTACACTTGACCTTTTGTGGCCTAAAATTGAACAATTTTATGATAAGCTGCAACTGCGCTTTAGTATTATCACAAAGGTTTCCGATGGTCTTGCTTTTCCGCTCAATTACTTACAAGCCTTCAAGGCAAAGCGAGAAAAAAACTCCCCAAACATTACTTATAACAACGAAAACATAATAGAATGGTCAAGCTGTATGCGCACAAAAGAACGTTACGCACACAAAGTTGACGACCCTGCAAACACCATTGCTTTTTTGCAGTATACCGGCGGAACCACAGGCGTATCCAAGGCTGCCATCCTCACACACAAAAACCTTGCAAGCCAATTGCAAATCATTCGTTACATAATATTTAGTGCACCAAAATACATCGATAACCCTCCCACCGGCGGAATGTTCAGCTTTTTGTCCATATTACCGTTTTTTCACATTTTTGGACTGGCAGGCAATATCATTTTACCGGCTATGCTCGCATCATCTTCCATCCCTGTTCCTCGCTACACACCGCTTGACCTTTTGCATACCATTACTAAATATAAACCCAATTTTTTCGTTGGCGTACCTTCAATTTATATTTCACTCATACAGCAAAAAAATCTTCCAAAATACGATTTGTCAAGCATTGAACTGTGCATTTCCGGCTCTGCCCCCTTCCCGGTAGAAGCCTTGGCTCGTTTCAAAAAACTTTCAGGAGCTTGCGTAACAGAAGGTTTCGGACTTACTGAATCTTCACCATGCATTACCGCAAACCCCTTATATGGATTGCAAAAAGATGGTTCCGTGGGAGTTCCTCTACCGGGAACCGAAATTCGCATTGTGGACAGCGAAACCGGCCTTCGAGAACTTGGCCCCAATGAACTTGGTGAAATCATTGCGCGCGGCCCACAAGTAATGTCAGGCTATTGGAACAATAAAGAAGAAACTGCGCTCACCATTCGAGATGGTTGGTTATACACAGGAGATATTGCTTACAAAGACGAAGATGGTTACATATTCATCGTCGATAGAAAAAAAGACATGGTCATCATAGGAGGATACAACGTGTATCCTCGTGAAATTGACGAGGTTTTGTACGAACACCCCTTAGTTGCAGAAGCTGTTGTGGTAGGCATACCGCATCGCACACGCGGCGAAGTACTCAAAGCCTTTATTATTCCGAAAAAAGGCGAAGAACAATTAACAGCCCATGATCTTTTAGCACACTGTCGTTCACGACTTGCAAACTATAAAGTTCCAAAATACATCGAATTTTGCGAAGAGCTGCCCAAAACCTTGGTCGGAAAGATTTTACGCCGTACGCTTCGAGAAACTGAGCTTGAAAAAATGAAAGCATCCGGTGAACTTGAAGCCATAAACACCCCCATAGAAGATTTTGTCGACGAAGCCATTGAAGCCAAAGCCAATAAGGAAAAGTCACAGCTCTTACGCAAACAAGCCGAAGAACTTGTGCAAGATGCCAAGAAAAAAGCGGAAGAGCTGGTGCAAGACGCCATGAAAAAGGCCGAAGAAATGCTCAATGAAGCAAAGAAAAAAGCCGAAGGAATGATTAGCCACCTTGAACAAACCAAGGCCAACATGAGCGAGAAAATGGAAAAAATGAAAGAAAGCAAAAAGGAAACTCAAGATACTCACACCAAAGAAGAAGATTCAAACCCTAAAAAAGAACCCGAATCCACAGAGAAAGAATAAAGGAAACGCTAATTGATTATTTTTTTGTGAGGGGGGAAGGGGAACTTTTGCCAAAGCCCAAAAGCTTCCC
>CAYJJP010000269.1:0-3689 GCA_964370525.1 uncultured Desulfovibrionaceae bacterium
TGCCGGAAAAGTGCATTTCATGCCCTTGTTTTCGGCATTTTTATTTGCCTGTTTTTACTAAAAATTTCTTTTATTTTAAGTATTTTATGTGCTTTTTCAGTGACGATTAATTAAACCCACCACCATGTTTGATATTTCTGCTCGGTGTCAAATCCACGCCACCAAGCTTGAAATATTCTTGATTATAATCTTTCTTCATTCTCCGCTCAGAGCGTTTTAATGTGCCGGGGCTCATCCATTCCCGTACATGGAAAAGCAGCATGTAGTCCAAAGCCGTGCGTGACCACCATAAATTAAAGAATGACGTATTGCGCAACGCAATGGAAGAACCTGTATCAAAAGCATCTTCAAGCTCACCTCGAAATACTTGCCCACTTATGGCAAAAAGTGATGCAATTTTGTTCAAAATCTACTCAAAATTCACACAAAAACAGCCTTAAGTGAAAAAATAGGTCAAATTTCATAGTTTTTTCCTCATTTCCCTAAAAAGGGCGCAATTATCCCCTGACAGGCCGCAGCGACCTGTCAACACGAGCACGCATGAGCAGGTTTGCGCTTGCAAAAAGCATATGCAGCCGATGAGTATTTTTTTTCAAGCCTTTGTAAACAGTTTTGACAAACCCAAAAGTTCGTTTCACGATTAAAAATGGATGCTCGACTTTACTGCGCACAGAAGATTTGCTTTTTTCGATGTTTTTTTCCCAATCTATCCAGCCGTCAGGCATTTTTTGTACGCTTTTAAAGCGTCTGTTAATGCGATAATCTATTTCAAGACCTCTGCGCAATTCATTGCGCAAGGTCTTTGGAGCGTTGACGGTAGTCAATGCGACCAAAAATCAAGAATAGGCGGAGCTTTGCTTCGCCGTTAAATGATTGATTTTTGTGCCTTTTGCTCTGCGCATAACATTTTATACTCCGAAGAAATTTTTATTTATAACAGTAAATTAATATTTGAAAATAATTGTGCAGAGCTCTTATTTCAGATAAATGAGGGTCACTGACAATTTCTTCTCGTTTTTGAATGCCAATGTATCCAGAATCTCCATAAACTACGGAGTCTTCTGCTCGAATAAGCTTTGAGGTGACAGTGATGTCATGCGCATTGGCTGCCGTTGTTTCAACGGTATGCACGTAGCCGCTTGCTGCATCCACGCCGACATGGCACTTCATGCCGAAGTAATATTGATTACCCTTTTTTGTTGAATGCATTTCGGGGTCGCGAGATTTTTCTTTGTTTTTAGTGGAACTTGGCGCCGAAATGAGCGTTGCATCAACCACTGTACCACCCTGCAACATATATCCGTGACGCTCAAAATTTGTACGAATGGCATCAAAAAGCACTTTTGCTAAATTGTGTTTCTCCAGTAAGTGTCTGAATTTCAATAATGTTGTTGCATCAGGTACTGATTCCTGTACAAAATTGATTTTCATAAACGTCCGCATGGCATGACTATCATAAATGGCATCCTCCACGCCTTCGTCGGAAAGATTGAACCAGCACTGTAGCAAATACATGCGCAACATGACCTCAATTCCCATAGGCGGACGACCACGTTCTCCCTTAAAATAAAAAGGTTTAATGAACTCAACCCACTCATCCCACGGGATAACGTCATCCATAGTACGCAAAAAAACATCTCGCTTGGTCGTACGCTTGCGTAATCCATATTCAAAATCTGAAAAAGTTATTTTTTTCATGTTTCCCCCTTTATTTCAAATGGTTATACATGAAAAAACTTAAAAATGCAAGAAGTTTGTGCATAAAAGTATACTTTATTTTGAGATTAAATCAGCGTTTCCTTAAAAATGTTCTATAAATAAAATATCCATAATGTATTGAATTGCAAGAATAATAGTCTGGATTTATTTCTTTATGAAGTATGCTCTTCCGCTTAAGTCCCGTCCCGACGCTATTGTCCACAATGGCAGAGATTCCGGAACTGGCTGCCCAATCGTTGGCCACCAAGTCTTCCGTGCGTCGCTGCATGACAATGCGTTCTTGCTGCTCGTGAAAGCTTGTTCCGGGCTCTGATTTTCATCGTATCACCAGCGCCTTGCGTGTTTGCATATATACCCCGGTTTCAAGAGCGTGAAGTTCACGCCCAAGATAATCAATCTGCGCCCGGATTTCCGATAGGTCTTGACGAGTGAGTGAGCGACCGGCAATGGTGTATGATTTCCCCGTGGCTGCGGCTTTGTAGGCTGCCTTCCAGTCGTCAAGCAATGAGTGGAGTTCATCCTTTTTCCAAAAATTCATGTAGACGCTATTAGCATAAAAATAATTGCGTGTCTGGGAATGTGCGGAACATGCGGAATGTGCGGAATGAAATTTTACTTTTTTTCTTGCAGAAAACTAAAGATGCTTATAAAAGTGTCTTGGGCAATCCTCCGAGTTTCCTAACAAGGAGGTGTCCTATGGAACATCTCTTGCTTGACTTGCTCGTGGCTATTGTTGCGGGCGTCGTTGTGGCATTGATCGTTAAACGTATAAACCGTTAAAACGTTTCAAGCCCGGCAGGAATTGGACTCCATACCGGGCTTGAAACTTGTACCTAAAAATACAGGGGGATTGCCCCTAGGGTGGGGAATGTTTCCGCATTTCCTACCCTTCAATCAATAAATAATATCTATTCTTGCTCTTGGCAAGACTTTTTTTCAAGATAATTTAAGCATTCCCCACGGCTATACCACTTAAAACGAGTGCCAACCCCATACGCTTTGATTTTTCCCTCATCAACCAACTTAAAAAATGTAGTTTTTTTGCACCCCAAAATCGTACATGCCTGCTGCCAGTTCAATCTATCCCTCAAATCCATGTCCTACCTCCCAATGTTCTGTAAATGTTGATTCCTTTGTCCTTTTCTCTGCCCTGTATTCTTTTTTGATTTATTACTGAGTTAAGGCAATAGCCACAAAAAGTTATATGCGTTTCCTTAAGGGAATTTTGTTTGTTCATAAGACACCTCGTTTGATTTAGGGTTTTAGATACAAAAAAAGCAGCACAACGCTCCCCGGCTCAAACGAAGCCGCCGGTCCTCACGGATGCCGGACGTTGTACTGCTGATATGTATCCACCACATAAAGAGGTGATAAGATTGCAGAAACAAGAAAAATCGCATTTTTCATGCCGTTGGGCGACACAAAGGCGACGATTACGCCTCGTTTGATTAGGGAAGTTCAGCTTGGCAAAGGAAGGGCAGTTGTCAAGCCTTGAGATGCAAAGAAAATTTTTATATAAGGGCTGTGGGTAGACCTGCGAGAGTCTTTTTTCGGAGGTACGCTTATGCAGCAGTTCTTAATTGATATTGTCAGTAACTTACTAGCCAGTATCATGCTTTTGCTTATTATTAACCGTAAAGGGAAATAAAAGCACTCCCTGCCACAAAAACGGTTTGTGACAGGGAAAAAGTTATGATGTAACCTTAACCTTACATCGTGGGACTTGCCCATGGGGCGGTGTGTCACCACCATCCCTAAAAACATATTTAAGCCTAATGCCTTTTTTGTCAAGGAATAAATTAAGCAGAAAATTTGCAACAGTTTGCTTTGTAAAAGAAAGACCATCATAGTATTATTCCTTTTCGTGGCTATTGCCTTTAGTCAGCTACTTTTTTATCTGGGGGGAAGGAAAACCCTTTTGCTAGCGCCAAAAAGTTTTCCCCCAAACCCCCTTTCAAAACGCGCTTTCC
>CAYJJP010000270.1:0-3645 GCA_964370525.1 uncultured Desulfovibrionaceae bacterium
ATTTTTGTGTTTATGTGTAGATATATATTTTACACTGGAAAACTATATTTAAAAACAATTGTGCAGAGGTCTTATTTTTGTTGTTACTGAGTAAAGGCAAAAGCCACAAATACAAGGAAAAATTCAAACGCAGGGCACGCCGTGTATACAGACATACATAAGTGGTCTGCGTTTGAAATTTTGACGATGCAGATGGTGCTTTTTCAACAGCCTGTTTTGCCTAAGGTATAACCGACCCCATGCACCGTTTTTATAAAATGCGAACCAAGCTTTGCTCGCAAATGATGAATATGCACTTCGATGGTATTACTGCTCACTTCTTCGTTAAAACCATACAGCTTTTCTTCAAGTGAGTTTCGTGACAAGATGCCCGTCCCGTGTGTTAAAAATATTTCCAGCAAAACAAAAGCCTTTGGGCTTAGCGAGATTTCTTTTCCGTCAAGATATACAAGGCGTTTTTGCGGGTCCAAGGTCACATTCTCATGACTTAACATAAGACTTTCTTGCCCAAGACTACGCAAGGTATGCCTGTGTAAAGCTTGGACGCGCGCAATAAGCTCTGTTAAAGCAAACGGTTTAGGTAGATAATCATCGGCTCCAAGGTTAAGCCCCTCAACCCTTTGACTCACATCACCCCTAGCACTCAAAATGAGCACCGGCGTAGTTATTTTTTTCTTGCGCCAATGGGACAAAAGCTTTAACCCGTCCATATTAGGTAGGGTCAAGTCCAAAATTACCACATCGTGAGTTTGCAAAGCATCCTTTGCCAAGGCTCCGTCCTGTAGCCAATCTACTGTCATACCATGTTTTTTTAGGGCAACCACAAGCCCATCACCTATGAGGCCATCGTCTTCCACCAAAAGAATTCGCATACTAATACCTAAAAAAAGGGGAGAAATACTTCTCCCCACGTTTCATTTACTTACCAACGATTTTTACGGTTTCGACTTCAAGTTCTACGCTGCCCCAATCCTTATCTACTTTTACGAGCAGTTGCACTACGTCGTCAGCGCCCACTTGCAGGCCACGCCAAGCTTTGCGTTCAATTTCCACAATACCGGTACCGCTGGAATCTTGGAAGGTATATTTATCATCGCCCATACGGTTAACAATGGTACCTTGCAATGTAACCCATGTATCGTCAGCTTGATTGCCGGCATCTCTAATGCTAATCACCTTTGGCCCTGGGCCGGTATAACCACCTTGATTAACACCGGGTCCGGTATAACCGCCTTTCTTAGCATGAGCTATTTCGGTGACTGGGGCTAGGCTTAGCATGGTGCACACAAAACCAAGACCTAAAACATAACTTGCACGGCGTAACGTTCTTTTCATTTCCATCATTTTAATTCTCCTTAATGAGTCGTTCATTTGATGATTCTAATGAAACACACAAAACTTAAGAAAATCTTAAAGATGAAAATTTATTTCATGGCTGTAACTTCTATCTCTACATTTGCTCCAAGCGGCAAAGAGGCAACGCCAACACAAGAACGTGCAGGGTATGGCTCTTTGAAAACTTCTTTATAAGCTTCATTGACCAAGGGGAAGTCTGCCATATTTGTTATAAAAACAGTAACTTTCACTACGTCTGTAATGGTCATGTCTGCCGCTTCAAGTACAGCGAGTACATTTTTAAGGCATTGTTCAGCCTGAGCTTTGGCATCCCCTTCCACCAATTTTCCTGTGCTTGGATCAAGTGGGACTTGTCCGGCTGCAAAAAGCATATTGCCCATGCGTATGGCCTGACTGTATGGGCCAACGGCACCGGGAGCTTTGTCGGTAGCGATAACTTCTTTCATAATTTTTTCCTTTAATGTTAAAACACTTATTAAAAATTGTCTATAATGTCCAAAATTTCTTTGGTTTTTTCTTGCATCAACGCAACATCGCCGCGCGATTCTACATTTAAGCGCAGCAATGGCTCCGTATTAGACGAGCGAATATTAAAACGCCAATTATCAAAGGTAAGGGAAAGCCCATCAAGACGGTTTTCCATGAGCGCATCCTTGGCGTAATTTTCGTATATTTTATTCACAATACCGACAGAATCACTAACTTTGCGGTTAATTTCTCCGCTACAAGGATATTTTCTTTGGCACTCTTCAACCATGTCCGCAAGGCTTTGTCCGCTTTGCATAATGAGTTTTGCCACCAAGAGCCAAGGTAGCATTCCGGAATCACAATAGGAAAAATCACGGAAATAGTGATGCGCACTCATTTCGCCGCCATACAAAGCATCTTCCACACGCATGCATTCCTTAATAAAGGCATGTCCGGATTTGGACATAATGCACACGCCTTGCGCCTCACTCACCACGTCAAGCGTATTCCACAGCAAACGAGGGTCATGTACAATTTTCGAGGCAGGATGCTCTTGCATTAATGTTTTTGCAAGCAAGCCTACTAAATAATAGCCTTCAATGAAGTTTCCCTTATGGTCATAAAAAAAGCAACGGTCAAAGTCGCCATCCCAAGCAATGCCAAGGTCTGCCCCCTGCTCCACCACAGCCCTAGCTGTGGCTTCTCTACGCTCCGGCAAAATGGGGTTGGGAATGCCATTGGGGAAGTTGCCGTCCGGTTCCATATGCGCCGTCGTCATTTTGAAGGGCAAGAGTGGCATAAGTTCCTCAAGCACAACACCTGCGCAACCATTGCCGGCATCGGCATGAATTTTCAATTCTGTACTTTTAGATGTATCGAATTTAACATAATCTAACAAAAATTGTACATATTCCTTACGAAAACTTTTTTCAATATAAGTACCGGTTCCTTCAACATCATCAAGCTTAATGGTTGGCAAAAGCTTCAAAGCTTTATCACGAATATCAAAAAGACCGGTATCAGAGCTGATGGGAATTGCTTCCTCACGCACAAATTTCATACCGTTGTCATCACGCGGATTGTGACTTCCGGTAATCATAATACCACCATCAAAACCGTTGGCAAAGGTAGCATAATAAACTTCTTCGGTGCCGCAAAGTCCAAGGTCAGTGACATTTACGCCGCCTTGACGCAAACCTTGCACCAAGCCATCACGCAATGCCGGCCCGGAAAGACGGCAATCTCGACCGATTACAACAGACTTTGGAGTAAAAAGAGCTGCAAATGCAAGCCCGATGGCCTTGGCAAGTTCCGGACTTAAAGACTCCGGGAAAGTGCCTCGTACATCATAGGCCTTAAAAGATTGAGCATAGGGCATGATATTTCCTCATATTTATAAATTTTACAAGTGATGATTAACACGAAACAATTAAAATGTAAAAGGCTATTAGCACGAATATTTTGTCAATGACACGGCATTCTAATTTCAAATTTTTTTGAGGGGGAACTTTTTCTAGCGCCAAAAAGTTCCCCCTCAAAACGCGCTTTACGCTTTTTTCTTCGAAAAAAGATTCATTTATTTCTCACAAATAATCTGACATTTTTATTTTATGTGGTTATTGCCTTTAGTCAGCTTTTTCAGGGGGAAGGCCGACCCAACGGGCGCCGAAGGCGTAGCCGTTAGGCGAGGAACGAGCCTTACGGATATCGAGAGCAACGCGGAATCTTTTGGCCAAAAACTCGTAGTAGTAGCAAAAGTTCCCCTTCCCCCTTGTATAGACCCGCCCTGAATGTCAAGTATTTTTTTACACAATACGAAAC
>CAYJJP010000271.1:0-3633 GCA_964370525.1 uncultured Desulfovibrionaceae bacterium
TGTTGATTTAATTTGTAAACGCATATAACTTTTTATTTAATCAGCGCTTCCTTAATTTTTACTAACTCATCCCGATAGGGATGAGTTGTTGGCGCGTTTTGGGAAAGGATGGGGGTCTGGGGGAAGGAAAACACTTTTTGGCGCTAGCAAAAGGCCGACCCGAAGGGCTTGTAGCCGTTAGGTGAGCTTGCGAGCCTTACGGATATCGAGAGCCTAGGCGTTTTCCTTCCCCCAGAAAAAGCTGACTAAAAGTAATAGCCACAAAGTTTATTTCAAAAATTAAACAATTCTTGTATTTAAATCAAGTTTTACTCATCATCTTTTCAAATTTAATCTCGGGCAAAATAATTGGAGTGTGTATATCGCTATCCTTTTTCTGCCAATACACTATGAAATGTATTTGTGCAAAACGCATGGCATAGCCCTGCTTGCGTAAATTCTCAATTACATTCTCTCTGAAGGCTCGTGATAATTTTACTTCAAATCTTTGTTGATTGGTGTACATAAACAATTGACTGCTTTCTATGTGTATGACATCACCACTTCTCATTTTCTCTATTTGATTTTTTCTTCCTATGAAATTATCTAATATTACATCTTTATGTGTGAGCTGTACAAGCAAAGACTTAGGGGAAGCATATTCATTTGAGTCGTAATCATAAGAAATATCGCACATATTCGCAGTATTATCCAAAATTGCATTGTTACAATGGATAAATAATTCATTTTTTGCCCTTGTCATTCCTACATATAGCTTTCTTTTTTCCTCATCACTATTGATAGAAAGTGAATTAAGTAGCATATATACAGCGTCATATTCATGCCCTTTTGACTTGTGCAACGTTGAAACAGTAATAATATTTTCGTTTTCTGTATAAAAGTCTTCATATTTTGCTTCGGTGAAGAACAGCTTTAAATCTGTAAAATACTTATGGGAAGATACTTTTTCAAACTCGTTAAGCATTTTACAAACAGTAGGCATACAAGAACTTTTTGCAAAAGTGGAACGCAGATAATTTATCATCCTTTTCCACCGTTCCTCACTTATCTGTATTAGATCTTTTTCTTTTTCCAGTATGGTTAAAATATTGTGAATTTCTAATAAATCAGAAAGCTTAAAATTATTAAGCGATTGTATTAAGCGTGCTGAAATTTGATGCTCCTGTAATAATCCTAATACCCTGAGGGCCTCATTGTTTGTATTTGTCAAAATACAAACGTTTTTCCTTTCTTTTCTTTTTCTAATAGCATTAACTAAAGGAATTTCTAAATTTTTTGACCTGCACTTTGTTATATGCACAAGTCCTGAATCTTTTTTTGCTACGCATAAATTTTCTTTCATTCTATTTTTTATTGAAAGCGCAAAAGTATTTGAAAATTCAACTATTTTCTCGCATGAGCGAAAATTTTCTACCATTTCAAACTTTTTTGAATTTTCCCTCGTGAGCAGAGAAAGAAAATACTGCGATTTTGCACCGCGAAATTCATATATATTTTGATCATCATCACCTACGGCAATAATTCTTATGTTTTCATTATAATCAATTAAGGCTTTTACTAATAAAAATTCATCTTCTGACATATCTTGTGCTTCATCAATAACAAGCACCATTTTTGAAATCTTACCGGCTTCACATTCATGAGAATTAATCATTTCAACTGCCGTTTTAACAATATTTTCAGAAGTTTCAAGTGAACCATGCCTTCCCGTAATATCAAAACAAAAAGAGTGAAAAGTTTTTATTTCAACATAATAAGCACTTTTTCCAATTAAATCAATAAGTTTACTCTTAAATTCCATAGCCGCTGCTCTTGAAAAAGTAAGCATAAGAAGCTGTTCTGATTTTATATCTTCTAAAGTAAGCAATGAAGCCAGCTTATGTACTAATATTCTTGTTTTCCCACTACCCGGGCCGGCAAGTACCACGATATTTTTTGAACTATCTTCTATAATATTTTTTTGAATATCAGACAAGGAGGCAAATAGCTTTTGATAACGCCCCGTGGTCATATTTATTTCTATTTCTTTACTTCTCCCCTTAAAATATTTTCCGATAAAACTTTTGTATTCAAGCTGAAAATAATCCTTGATAAACTGCAAGGCGGCTGTATAATTTTTTACAATCATATTTAACAGTTCGCTGATAATATGAATTTGCTGTACTTTTTGCTTGTAGTAATCGCCTAAAAATTTATAATCTTCTTTTTTATAACTGACTTTATTGCTTTCTTCTAAGCGTGTAATTTCCATACTACTATAGAATACTAAAAACCCACCCTCAAGAGAAAGTAATTGCCCTTTATGTAGATACAGCAAAGCATCTTCAATATCTTCTTGAGTAATATCTCTGACAAAAAACATACTATTTTTATAGCCATTCAACAATTCTAGCATTGAAAAATCCATAATTTCTTTTGAATTTTTTCCTAGAATCTTATTCTTTTCAAAATGGGCTAGAATAAAAGAACATATATTTATTCTTTTTTCATATAGCTTAAGCAATTCATCAGGCTTTTTTAAAAGATTTATATCCATTTTTTCATCTGAAAAATAGTTACTTTTATCAATATAAGATTTTATTTTCCAAAAATTAAATATAGTTCTGATATCTTTTACTTGTGATTTGACATCTTTTGTTTGTAGAATTTCATTTATTTTCTTTAATGAAAAAATATTTTCACTTTCTCTTAATTCTTCATCAATGATATGTTTTTCAATATTCCTATATATTTTAAACTTCTCTTTATATTTAGAATTAAATTGCGCTGTCATATCACTATGATCGGTCAACAGTTTTACTTCTTTCATAAGATTAATTGCATTGACAATATCTCGCTTTTCAAGCCCCAAAGTATCAGAAAGTACATCAACTCTTGACTCACCCTGCTCATCGCTATAAAGCCTTTTCTTGCTTGATATAAGATTGCTAATAATTCTAGTTGATGTTTCATATTGTTTTTCGTCAAACAAACTGGAAGCATTCATTATTGTTTGTGCTTCATTTACAGAATCTGCCTGTATACTTGTGGCATACACAACAGGCATATTTTGTCCTCTTATGATATAACCGGCTTTTTCAAGTGCTAAAACTGCAGTTTTAACCTTCACCTCTAGCTTTTCAACGCTTATTTCAAGATTATCCCAGCCAGCCTCTCTTGCTATTTCAAGTGCAGAGCGAGTAAATCTTTTGCGATTTTTAGTTAACCTTTTTACTGCTTGCCATACTTGTTGAATTTCATTCATACTCAATTTTGATTGATTAAGTCTTGTAAAATTACTGTCAACATCATGGGGCGAAAACAATATATAACATTCTGCTTGCAAACTTTGTTCTCTTGCTGCCCTACCCGACTCTTGCATATAATCTTCTAAAGAAGATGGAATATCAAAGTGTATTACTAATTCAATATTTTGTTTATCAACGCCCATACCAAAAGCAGAAGTAGCCACTATTATTTTTACTGTATCATTAATAAACTTTTCTTGAGTTTCTACCTTATCTTTTGCTTCCATTTTTCCATTAAAAGGCAAGGCATCAAAGCCGTCCTGTGTTAATCTTTGTGCATATTTCACAGTTTTTTTAACTGTATTGACATACACAATGGCGGAGCAATTTTTCGCTTCAATAAGAG
>CAYJJP010000272.1:0-3618 GCA_964370525.1 uncultured Desulfovibrionaceae bacterium
AAAAATGCATGAAAATGCGTTTTTCAGCGTCGACTAATTATTGTAATTTTCAATACGTAGCTTTTACCTTAACTCAGCAAAAGCAGAGATAAACTTATTTTTCAAACCCTTACCTCATCCTTAATTTTTACTAGCTCATCCCGACAGGGATGAGCAATTGGCGCGTTTTGGGAAAGGATGGGGGTCTGGGGGAAGGAAAACACTTTTTGGCGCTAGCAAAAGGCCGACCCGAAGGGCTTGTAGCCGTTAGGTGAGCTTGCGAGCCTTACGGATATCGAGAGCCTAGGCGTTTTCCTTCCCCCAGAAAAAGCTGACTAAAGGCAATAGCCACATTTCAATAAATTGAAAATTACAATTCTCTAAGAATGAAATGAAAAATTGCTTTTTTGATGTTGATTTAATTTATAAACGCATATAACTTTTTATTTAATCAGCGTTTCCTAAGGTATAAACGTCAACGCTCCAAAGTGTTCATTATGAATCAAAGCCATATTTTTTCAATTTATTCAAAAGAGTTGCACGGGTTATGCCTAACCTACGTGCGGCTTCGCTTTTATTGGCGTCCACATCGTGCAATGTTTGTGTAATGGCTTTGCGTTCCACTTCATCAAGGGAGAGGCCGGACAGTGAAAAGGCTTCTTGATTATAGGCGTCGGTATTTTCTTCTGCATTATATTGGTAAGCGGACAGAGTTAAGGGCAATTCTTTTTCGGTAATAGTTTCACCAAGGCACATAATTACTGCTCTTTCCATGGCATTTTCCAATTCTCGCACATTACCCGGCCATGTATAGCGCATCATCAAATCCAAGGCGTGAGGGGAAAATCCCTTAATGTTTTTACGGTTACGCTCAGAAAAGCGCTCTAGAAAATGAGCCGCCAGCAAGGGCACATCTTCTTTGCGGGCTTTAAGTGATGGAACTTCAATGCTGATGACATTGAGGCGAAAATACAAATCTTCTCGAAAATTTCTGGTTTTGACTTCTTCGAGTAAATCTCTGTTGGTGGCGGCAATAATGCGTACATCTACTTTAATGGGGATGTCAGAACCAACACGTTGCACTTCGCCTTCCTGTAGGGCGCGGAGTAATTTTGCTTGTAAAAGCAAAGGCATTTCGCCGATTTCATCAAGGAAAAGCGTACCATTATTTGCTTGCACAAAGCGCCCTTCACGTTTTTTGTCGGCACCGGTAAAGGAACCTCGTTCATGTCCAAAAAGTTCGGATTCCAGCAAGCTTTCGGTTAAAGCTGCACAATTTACTGTGATTAAAGGATTTTGCGAGCGAGCACTACCTTGATGTAAGGCTTTTGCCACCAATTCTTTGCCTGTGCCTGAAGGGCCGCTGATGAGCACTGTTGCCTCAGTGGGAGCCACGGTGGTAATGAGGGTGCGCAAGTCTTCCATGGCCTTGCTACGTCCCAAGATGCCGGGAACAGCGGAATTCTCTGTAAGTTGACGGCGCAATTCTCTATTTTCCACCGAGAGCTGGCAATGCTCAAGCGCTTTTTGCAAGGAATTTTTTAATACATCAAAATCCAGCGGCTTAATAAGATAATCATAGGCGCCAATGCGCAAAGCTTCCACGGCTGTTTCCACCGACGAGTAGGCTGTCATCAAGATTACAGGTAAGGCTGGGTTAAATTCCAAAATATGCCGCAGGCTTTCAATACCATTCATGCGTACCATACGCACATCCATAAGCACAAGGTCAAAGCACTGTTCTTGAACCTTGGCAAAAGCAACATCGCCGTCGTCAGCTTCATGCACTGTGTATTTCCAAGAACTTAAGAGCGTGCGCAACATATGCGCATGGCTGGCATCGTCATCAACTATGAGAATTTGGGGGGAGTTTTTCATGCAGAGTCACCTTTCGTAACAAGAGGGAGAAGCAGACGAAATGTCGTGCCGGATGGTTGCACCGCAGTGCTATTCTTTCCTTGTGAAATGACAGATATTTCACCACCATGCGCTTCAATAATCTTATGCACTGTGGCAAGGCCAAGCCCAGTTCCCTGCCCCTTAGTAGTAAAGTACGGGTCAAAAATATGTGCCAGATGCTCTTCATCAATGCCTTCGCCCGTATCTTGAATTTCAAGAACCAAAAATTTTTGCCCATATACAGCAAAAGAAAATCGCACCTCACCCCCTTGGGGCATGGCTTCAATGGCGTTTAAGCAAATATTAAGCAAGGCTTGCCCAAAACGATCCACGTCCAAGAGCACTGGCGGAAGAGGCTGCTTTGGATAAAAAATATGTAATTGTATCTGCTTTTTTTCGGCATCTTGGCGTAAAAGCCGCAAGGAATGCTCCACCACGGCAATAATATCAGAAGGAACGGCATGCACATCGGTTGGACGGGAAAGTCCTATTAAATCAGTAATTACTCGATTAAGCCGCTCTACCTCACGCACCATAACCGCCGCTGCTTGCCTATCATCGCTACCCTCAGGAAAACGCTGCCCAAAATAAGTGGCATAACCTTTGATGGAGCTTAGCGGATTGCGTATTTCATGCGCAACACCGGCAGCAAGATTGCCGATGGCTGCAAGCTTTTCCTTTCTATTCATTTCTTCTTCAAGTTCACGCACTTGTCCTTCTGCAAGGGCTTGACGTTTGCGGGAATCTTGCGCACGAAAAGCATAATATAAGGCTAAAATCAAAGCCGCAGCAGCAAGAGTGATTCCGCCTGCCAATGAAAATAAATAGACACGATCTTGCTTTTGCCCCAATTCATAGGGGCTTATGTCCAAACCCAAGAAAATCAGCATGGGAGTTTTGGGAAGCAAATCATTTTTCCGATTACGTTCATTACGCTGATTTTGGTTTAAGCGTGATTTTTTACGCCCCAACTCCTCATGATTATGTTGTCTTCTTTGCTGTTGACGGGTAAATTTAGGCATAAAATCCCGAAAAATAACAAAAGTTTCCTTTCCTTCCACCCTTGCAATAAACCAACGTAGGGGACTGTTTTTCACCGTATTGGAAATTTCAAGCATGGTTTGTTCAGTCACCTCTTGCCCATTAACTTCCAAGCGATTACCGGTGCGCACACTGTTACTATGCGCCAAAATAGTACCGTTTTGCCTCACTATGGAAATAAAACGCACGTCCACCTTCACAAGCTCTTCCAAGGTCATTTGCAATGGAATAGGCGAACGATGCCGCATGCTCATGCGCACAGCCCCTTCCACAGCATGGATAAGCGCCTCTCCCTCACCAATGAGCAAGCGTACCATATGAGCTTCGTTTTGCCCAAGAGAAAGAGTCAAAATAGACGTTACCGCCAAGAATAATACACCCACAACGCCAATAATTGGCCAAATTATGGAAAGCATCTTTCTTTGCGGCTTTATTTTTGCCTTGGGCGATGAAGTAAAAACTTCTTCATTTGATTTTGTATGCATGAAAAACATTCTCCAAATTAACACTTAGGGAAACGCTGATTAATTCCTCCGGAGGGGAAGGGCTCCGCCCCTCCACCCCGCCAAAGGGGATAATCCCCTTTGGAAACCCTATCGCGCCTTATTTTCAACAAGTTGAAAATAAGGCGAAACAAATTACGCTTTCAGTAATACTCTGTAATATAAAACATTCAAAAGAATTTTTCATAAGAAAAAT
>CAYJJP010000273.1:0-3611 GCA_964370525.1 uncultured Desulfovibrionaceae bacterium
TCAATATTGGCCTCGTAAATCCAGCATCAGTTCCTGTAAGATTACCGTTCACTACCGACTGCGTGCTAAACATGCTATTGCCAAGTTGAAGAATTCCCGTACTGTTTATATCACCGGTATACACAGTACCTACGGCCACAGGTCCGGTACCATTGTCCACGATACCGCTGATATGTACGACACCGTTGTTGGTGATGGTATCATCGGAACCATCATTAAGTATAGCACCCACGTGCACGATTTGCCCTTTATGAATCGTGACCTTGCCTTCACCGTTCACAGCAGAGTGCCCGAGTCCGGACAAATTGCCGGCAGCAACTTGCTCCAGCGTGATTTTTTCAGTGCCGGTGAGGGTTATGCCGTCATAGATAATACGTGTTTCATCTCCGAAAGCAGCCTGACCGGCAGCGTTTAACCATGCGTATTTTTGAGGTACCTGTGTGCCATAAGTACTCATGTCAATGGTATCATCAAAGCCCGTAACGGTGACAATACCGTCGAGGTCGTTCACATCAACACCGTCATCACCGTTTTTTTCAGCCACAACCGTTGCTCCGCTCGCTGCTCCGCTCACATTTGCATCCATACCAATGGTGGCAAGCCCAACTTTCAGATTACTGCCAAATTCAGTGCCTATCACAGCGCCTGTATTGGCCGTGAAGCCTACTTTGGACAAGTCCATCACAGATGTGCTGCTATTAAGGTTTAACGTCCCCTTGGTCACGGTCACATCAGCACCGCTTTCTGCTGTGTACACAGCACTATCAACTTCGAAAAAAGCATGGTTTGAGTTGGCCGAACGTCCCGTATCAATATCAAAACCGATGGCATGAAGGGTTAATTTTTTATGGGTGCTCATGTCACCGGTTGTAGTAAGTCTACCGCTGTTGATGATTGTGTCCGCGGTAAATTCAAAACCATGAGCGTGCAATTCACCGCTGCCGGCTATTGCAGCGTCACCGTCAAAGTCAATGACTGTGGAAGCCACACCGTTTGTTATTACGCTGGGGAGTTTCACCATGCTTGATACGCTAATTCGACTACTTAGACTAGTTCCGCTCATTTTCAATCGACTACCGTCACTCAAATCACTCCCTGCAGCAATGGTTAATTTTGGGGTATTTACAACACTACCAGCCATATTCAGTGTGCCCTGCACATGCATTCCGTTTTCTCCGAGCACGTTGAGAGTAGTCGCATCACCTGTAAGCACACCGTCAGTGGCAATGTGCACATCACCTGCGATGGTAACGTTCGTCAAGTTCGTGAAGTCCGTGAAGTCCGAAGAAGTCACAGACACCTTGGCGTCAGCTATACCTTCGCCATTACCCACAGTCAGATTGCCGTGCACAGTGCCGCTTTCTTGAAGGGAGTCACTCACATCAATATTCACGCTCCCTTTATGCACGCTGAGAGAGCCTGCACTGAGCAAGCCGCCATTTATGCCCGTAAGGTTTAGTACGGTATTTGCAGTTCCGTCAATAATGCTGTCAGCATTGCCTGTTTCATAGTCTTCCACAATACCGGCAAAGGTGCTTTCGCCGTCAAAGGAATACGTGCCCGCGCCCACAACACCGTATGGATCATTGCGTGTACCCGCATAAGTATCCTTGGAAACAGAAGTGAGAGTTCTGTATTCGCTCACGCCCACAACTTGTATGTCAGTCACTGTTGAGTTTGCGCCAAAGAGATCCTTGGAAATGTCTTTGATAAAATCAGTATAGCCGTCGGAAGACAAGAGGATACCGGTGGCATTTTCATCATATAAGACAACGCTGGTGTCTTTGTCGCCCATAAGCGTGCCTTGTATAAAAATGTCTGTGGCGTCAGTGGTATCAAGGGTGGCTGTGTGCTGTGTTTCGTCCACAAGAACACTGCCAAAATTGGCAATGGTTGCGCCGAACTCATCACCCCTCAAGTCCACAGTCGCATCGGCGGCCACTTTCAAAATACCGCCTGTGCCAAATACGAGGTAACCGGCTTCGGCTTGTTTATTTGTTGTTGGATTAACAGCCCCCTTAACCTCAAGCGTACCGGCTTGCACATCAAGCGTACCGTTATAAAAGATCAATGGGGCATCGGTGGTGACTTTTGCCGTATTGGCTGTGGAAGCGTCACCGTTATTCACATCAATGATCACAGTGCTCGCAAGGTTATCCACTGTGAGCTCACCTTCGATTGTGGTATCGACATTATGCTTTACTTTAATGTCTCCGCCCAAAAGGCTTGTTTCACCGTTTTTAAATTTAAAGCCTTGAGCCATGAGCATAGCGCCTTCAGCCATTGTTAACTGTCCACCGTTTTTGGGCTCTGCTCCCAAAATATCGTTTTCGAAGGTCACATCACCGGCTACATCCAGGACGCCATGCCTGCCGATTTTGATGGTGTCGTTGTCTTCAAATCCAAAGCTAGAAGCGTTGGTGAAGGTGAGAGCGTGCGTGACCTTAAGGGTTGATGTGGTCGTTCCCACAGTACCGATATTGAACTTGGCGTTGGCTCCAGCAGCACCAGCATTATTATTGCTACCGATGACCGTTTCATTAGTATCATCATTATCATTATCCAGCTTGGTTTGCAGCGTACCGCCATTGTTCACATTTACGATGGAAAGGTCAGCTAAGTGCACAGTATGCGTCACACTCGCTGCGGAACCGCCGGCAGGCTTTGCGCCCATAAGCACATTGATGTATTCCACTGTAAGCGTGCCGTCTGTTGTATTGCTGCCTACGTTAATGTCGCCGTCAAAGTACAGTTGTTCCGGGCTTTTCATCGTAGCGTCAGCATTTTGATAGCCAAGAATAAGCTCGCCGTGTTGCTCTATACTTACATTACCCTCGCTAAGCACGTCAAAATCAATTCCGCTGCCCATGCCGGTGAGGGTCAGCTTGACATTTTTACCTCTGACGATGGAGTCAGTGGCACCACCATCATCAGCAATAATACCGGAAATAATGGTATTGCCTTGATGGATAAGAGTGCCGGCTTGTAATTGTTTTGTTGCATAGTCTGTTCCAAGATCCGTGAAGACATAATCAAGATCGTTGATGTCGCCGCTTAGAGTAAGGCCTGTGAAACGGATATTGCTGGTAGCCACACCGCCGCCAAACAATGTGGCTGCTTCTGTAAGCATGTCTGCATATTGCCCTTGAGTCACAGAAAGGCCTGTGGCATCAATATTGAGGTAGGAAGTGTTACTAGATGTCACAGTGCCGTTGTCAATCAAAGCCGTACCAAGCGCTGTAAAATCCTTTGTCGTTGCGTCAATGCTTCCCACATTGGCAAGGTCAAGGATAACAGTACCACCTATGAACTCAAGTGTGCTGCCACTGGCTACTTCCAAGATTTTGTCATTGCTTGCAAAGTCAAGAGTCGCGTTTGCATATACATCCACCATACCTTGACTTACGGTGAGATTGACGTTGCTTGCCCAAGTTCTACCCCCGTTGAGATCTAATTGAGTACCGGCAGCATTACCAGCGGCATCATCAAGAATAATATCATGCTCGCTGTCAATAGTATCCACACGGAAGCTACCGCCTTTGAGGGTTGTCTCCCCATCATGGGAGAGCTTTAATGCGGCGCCCTTTTCTGAACCAGAGGTTACATGAAGA
>CAYJJP010000274.1:0-3594 GCA_964370525.1 uncultured Desulfovibrionaceae bacterium
CTCGTACGGTTTCAGGCCAAGCATCAGGGTATTTAACTTGAATTTGAGCTGCAAACCATGCTGCTTCTGCTGTGGCAGCACTGGTTGCTGTGAAGCTTGTGAACAAACGATGTTGTATATTTTTAGAGGTTGTAAGTACACTTAACGCGTCGTGGGTAAAGCCGTCACTTGTGGCATTGCCACCTTCAAAAACTACATCCGGCTTTGAAGGCCATTTACTATGCCATGAAACAGAGGTTCGGCTAAAAGGAGAAAGTCCACCTTTAGGCGCAAGGGCTTTAATTTCACCCGCATCTGTGAAATTTGTATAAGCCCCAACGGTAAGCGCATTCCAAGCTTGTGCAGGGTCTTCTACAGCATGAGTTTTGTTTGAATGGGGATATAAATGCCATTCGTCGCGGGGGGTGTTGCCGGCGCTTATGATGATAAGATGTTTTTTCTCGCTAGTGATGCCTGCTGCAAGGTTATCCACTGCGGCTGACCAAGAAGTAGGCTCACCTTTTTCTGCGAAAGGCGATGACGCACTTATGGCCATACAAACTTGTCTTTTTCTGTCTGGTGCCTCTGCTTGTGCCTGTGTAATGGCATTGGCGGTGACAATACCGTAAAGTTCTGGAGGAAGGTCATCATTTTTGGGGCGTATTTTGCACGATTCAAGGCAGTGTGCTACATGAATGGGGCTGGCGCTGCCCAAAGCTTCCACAAGGTCACCATATGTTGCAACACCAGCCATATTAGTGCCGTGACCGTTATTATCGGCTACGCCTTCGCCTTCAAAGGTGGTGTGCATATCTGCATCTTTTAGTACACGCTTGAGTAAGGGATGACCATTGTTAATGCCGGTATCCAAGATGCACACAGAAACTTTAGCATCATCGTTAAATGTGGCATTTTGCAGTAAACTATCTGCCCATGCTCTTTGCTCATGCCCTTGCATATCAGTAAAAAATTCCGCAGGTTCACGGAAAAGACGGCATTCAGCAATGTCAGAAGAATAATGCAAAAGTGTCTGAAAAGATTCTTGATTTATTTTGGCTAACGCTACTGTCCTTTCGGGGAAATATAATGCTACATGCTGGGAATGTTCAATTTCTAAGGTTTGAGCTTGCTCTGTAAAGCGAGAAAATGCTGTTTGCTCTAGGTCATCAATGAGCCATATTTCACACCATTTGGAATCTTCTGTAGGCATGTCCGTGGGGTGATCTGTCCAAAAGCTGTTTAGTACTGCAAGTTGCACATCTTCAATGCCTGCAATCAGTGCATTGTTTTTAGGTTTCCCGCCTTTGCTAAATTTGTTACTGTACTCATCTAGTTTTTGTAAAAATTTGGTACGCCCTTTGTCAGAAATATAGACAGTAGCTGTAGTAAGTTCTTTTTCGTCCTGTTCGTGAGATTGCACATTAAGCAGTGAATATCCATCTCTTTTGTTTTCAAGGCTTTGAGAGGCGAGGTCATGCCCCAAAGCTCCGTTTACTTGAAGATACATGCCTTGCTTTGTTGTGAGAGATGTGACAGTGATGGCTTTAGCCTGAGATTTATTGGCATCCCAAGCGTTTTCAAAAAGCTTTTTAAGTTTCGTGGAGTGAGCGATTTTATTACGCGCCGGAACATTTGGAGAGCCAAAACCTGACCCTTTACATGGTAAGGTTGTTGGATTTGCAAGGATAAAAATATGAGGAAATTTATTCATTATTGCCTCTTGAACTTATACTTTGCGTGACGTGCTAATAGGGCAGCGCGTACTTCATCTACAGTTACAGATTCCCTGTCGTTTAAAATGGCATTCTTTATGGCATCTATACTTGCTTCCGAGATTTCGGCATGACTCAATCCAGAAGCTGCTTTGATGAGTAAATCCCACTGGGGAGCTTTGTCGGCAAGGTTTAAAAAGTTATACAGTCTATTTTTAAGTAAATGAATGATAGAATTAGCCTCAGGGAGATCATAGTAAAGGATATCGTCAAAACGCCTAAAAAGGGCATTATCTAAGATAGTTACTTCGTTCGTGGCTGCAATCACAATACTATCAGAACTATCCTGTTCTAATAATTGCAGGAAAGAATTTAAGACACGGCGCATTTCACCTACGTCATTATCACGAGTGCGCTCACCGCCAATGGCATCAAATTCATCAAAAAGATAGACGCCTCGTTGTTTTGACATATAAGTGAAAACTTGACGCAACTTTGCGCTGGTTTCTCCCATGTACTTGGTAACAAGTCTATCCATGGTGATTGTAAGTAAAGGCAAATGCAACTCTCCGGCAAGAATGCGTGCCGTCATGGTTTTACCTGTCCCCGGAGGACCTGTAAGCAGTACTTTTCTCCGAGGCTCAAGACCGTGTTTTTGGAGTTTTTCTTTGCTTCGGTATTCCAACAAAATTTTGGATAAGCACTCATATAAGGTGCTAGGGAGAGTTATTTCAGCAAGACGCTCTTCCGGGTTGGAAATGATGGCAAGGTCTTCAATCTCTACAAATTCAGAATTCTGAAAAGAAATTATATTGTTGGAGTTTTTTTGTTTTTTTATTGCATCAATCAATTGGCGAATTTCTGTCGCAACACCATTGCGTCCAAGTTTTGCTTCGTGGGCAGCAAGTTGGATTGCTGTATTTAAGAACTGTTCATGGTCATGTTCTTTAAATGCTCTAATAAGTGCAGTCATTTGTGATGCAGTAGCCATTATTTTCCCCCTTGTCCGATTAAAGCACATAAATGTAAAATTGTATAGAGAAAAGAAATGGAGCATTTTGAGAAAACTACCGTAATGTATCATTTATATATGCAAAAAAACATTTGTTTGCGTTTATACGCAATATACACCGCAATCCCCATTAGGGGAAAGCGGTGATGATAAATATTTTTTCTTTTATTTCAAAGCGTTTAGTGCAGTATTTGCACGTTTTATCAAGGCATAGCACGCATTGCGCAATTGCATTGCTTCTTGTTGTTTTGCATCTTCATATTGCTCCCATTGTTTTGCACGGTTAATGAACTGTTGTGTAAAATTTTCATGTTGCTCTTGTGCAGTATGTAGAAGTTTACGTGTAACTGACTTTGCATAAATAGTACAATTTTCACGTGCCTCTTTGCGCCATATTTCAATCTGACGATTACGACGTTCTTCATCTTCATTTTTCGCACGGATTTTAGCATCAATGCGCGCTTTTTCTGCAGAATCCTTAGATTTTCCGAGAAAAAGATTAAGAGCAGCAGCGGCAAAGGCGACAATTGCTGCAACAGGAATAGACACGATACTCAGCCCCACAGGAATTAAGGGTATGACGGTACGAGCCAATTCTCCTGCAAGATTGTCCGTATCACTACTTTCAGAATAAAGTGAGGTATTTTGCAAGTCTTTTTCAGATTCTATATCCGGAATATCAAGCATTTCGTCATGAGAAATGCTGATTGCTGTGTTCTGAGCTTCTGCTTCTTTGATGTATTTTGCAAGATCAATGCTCAAAGCTTGGCACTCGCTTTTCAATATATTTTGGGAGCATTCTCTATATTCTTCTACTTTTTGGTTGATACTCACTTGTAATGCTGCTTGATCTACATTTTCTGCTGTTTCGGGTTTTGGTAACAGTACAAA
>CAYJJP010000275.1:0-3592 GCA_964370525.1 uncultured Desulfovibrionaceae bacterium
TTTATATCTTTTTCCCAGGACATTCGTCAAGTGTATACAATTGCTCCGCCTAAAAACCACAAAGCCCCTAAGTTGCCAAAAAGGAATGTTTTTTGGCGTTATGTGCTTTACGCTTTTTTGACTTTCCTATTGCTCACCTTGTTGGCATTTGGAGCTTTCTTTTTCTACTTAAAGCAACATCCTCACGACTTAAGTCAAAGCATTTCAAGCGAACTCTATGCCAAAACGGGCATGAAACTTGTTTTTTCAAGCATAGACGTAGCTGTTCTTCCCCTACCGGCACTCTCCTTCGCCAATGTGGAGCTTAAAGGCAAGGAATTCACTCTCGACGTTGCCTACGCCACCGTTACGCCTTCACTTATTTCGCTTATTAAAGGGGAATTTTCATTCGGAAAAATTTCTTTGTGGCGACCAATCTTAAACTGGAACCAAAAGAAAAGTTTGCCAACTCCCTCTCAAACTGACTTAGCAAAAGATAGTAATTTAGCCGAAACACAGCCGAAAAAAAATGCGCAAAGCTTTGAAGATTTAGGCAAATTAATACAAGACAATTTTCACTCTCTGGGAGACAGCATTCCTTCATTTTTTCGTAATTCATCGTTACAAGTTTTGCATGGCAATTTTTCACTGCAAAACGATGAATTCCTCTTGCAAAGTGAAAATATCAATGCAAACTTAAAGCTTGGACTTTTAAACGCGCTTGACGCTGAAATAATATTCAAAAATGTTCATATCTTGTCAGATGCACAGCTTATGGCCGATCTTGGCAACCTAACACTTGAGCTTTCCGGCACTGTGGGCAAAAATGTTAGCATAAAAGTTAGTAGCTTTGTGACTATTCCGAAAGCTTTGCAAGAAGGTAATTTTTCGTTTGCAATGGATTACGAAAAGAATTCGACTAAAAAAATTCAGCAAAATACAAAGCCTGCAACCCATGACAATACGACTAATATGATGGGCAGCTGGAACTTTGATGCCAAACTTTTGTGGATGGGTGCACAAATTCCTCTCAAATCCTCGGGAAACTTTTCCGGAAATATCCATAACACCATTCATCTAGAAAATATTATTGCGGTGCTTGATCAAGACTCTGTGCGCGCAAGGGCAAACCTTAATATTAGGGATATAACCAATCCCATCCTTAGAGGGCGTCTCGACATAGAAGATTTTAGCCTCACTCAATGGTTTGGCTTTGCAAGACAACTTCCCCTTGGGCTTAGGCATGCCTTAGATAATATTAATGGTGAGCTTGATTTTGTTATGGATAAACACGGGCTGGATGTTCCACGTTTAGCAGCAATTGCCACGGGCGCTAATTTTAATGGCAAAGGTAGCGTAAAAAGTTGGATAAACCCGGTTATTTTTTTGGAAGCTTCTACCAATGAGTTAATGCTAAAAAATATTTTACCCGAGCTGGAAGGCTTGCCGGTTTCAGAATTACACTTTTCACATGAACCTTTAACTCCAATACCGGGCGCTGAACCCACAGATGATGCAGAAGAAGATTCAACTTTTGAGCTAAACTATGACATAAATATCCACGCCAAAAAGCTTTTAGCTTTTGCCATGCCTTTAAATGGAATGCACTTTCGCTGCCTCCCAACGCCTCTAGAGTCCAAGCTTAAGGCAGAAGGGGGCAAGGAAAAAGCCAAAGAACTATCTAGCAAGCACAGCGATGCGGTAACATTAAGCTTTTCCGTTGACAAATTCTACGGAGGTCGTGGAGATGCCAGAGCAGTCTTGTACAATTCGCTTAAACAAGCATCTGAAAAAGAACAAGAAAGTAGCAGCGAAACCATTTACGAAATTGTTGCACGCTTGCAAAATGTGGCGGCCTTAACCCCCATAACACGTATAATTGGTAAAAATCTCGTGGACGGCAAGTTGTCCCTCAATGCAAATATAACCACCAAGGGCAAGTACATAAGTGAAATACTTATGTCCAAACGTGGAACCGTAGCTCTCAAAATACAAAAAGGAAATTTTTATACGAGCTCCAGAAAGAAAGCCCCCTTCAAGACTTTAACCTTGCAAGGAGATTTCAACGCAAAAAAAACTGCCAAAGTACAAGAAAATGGCATTCCTTCTAAGCTGCAATACGTAGGAAAATGGCAAGCAAATCTTGATATGCCAGATGTTTTAGCCAAAGGTGCATGGAACGGTACCTTAGAGTTTTTGGGAAAAAACTTAAGTACGGTACAACTCAGCAATTTTACAGGCAAATTGAATACACTGCTCTCAGCAAAGCTCACTTCCTTACCTCGTCAGCTCGATAGTACGGTACAAGGAACTTTTTCATTAAATACAACTACATCTATAATTGAAGTCAAAAATGCTCAGGCAAACGTTAAAGATTTTGCTGACCTCAACTTTGCAGGTAAAGCCACCATTAATTATGCCAACAACATACAGTGGTCTGCCGATGGCGAAGCAGAAACTTCATCTATAAATAAGCTACTCAAAAGGATAAATAAGCAGGGAAAAAGTTTTTTGCCACCCAGCATGTCGCAAACTGCCAATGTACATTTTTCTGCTAAATATGCGAAAAATAAATTGCATCTGGAAAACCTTACCTTAGCTGCAGACGACATAAACGCTAGCGGCAACCTCATTTGTGAGTTGACAGACATCCCTTCGTGGAAGTTTGACTTGCACTTTAATACTTTTGACTACGACAAATATTTCCCCAAAAAGTCTAGCCTTGGCTATACGCATGTGCGTGGCCTTGGAGCTGAAGGCGTGCCGGTGTATACCGATGGACAAGAAATTAAAAGCGAAGCCATGTCTTGGGAATGGTTGCAGGACTTGCGCATCAATGGTGCACTCAAAGTGAGCATGCTACGCATAAGTAAAATGCAGTTCCGCAATATTTCAACGGACGTGAGTATCGGCAATGCAACGTTACAATTCAAAGATCTCACAGGAACCCTTTATGGTGGCACAATGGACGCAAACTTTTGGGGAACCGTACGCGATAATACACTGCAAACACGCATCAATCTCGACATCAAGGGTGCAGAGCTTTTAGATCTCACAAAAGACTTGCAACTAGGCACGGTATTTTCCGGAATATCAAGCCTATCCCTTGCGCTTACCGGTGAACTTGGTCGCAAAAATGTACTTGCCGGTTTCAACGGAAAATGGAATTTACATATAGGCAAAGGATTTATGCAGCCTATCACTCACGATGGCAAACTTACAGGTTCACCCACAAAAATTGATAGCTTCAGCGACAACGGACTTTTGAGTGCCGGGATTTTAAACAGTCAAAACCTCAAGCTTTTTGGGCCGGACATGAAAATTATTGGTAAAGGTAATATAAACTTTATCAATAACACTCTTGATATGCGTCTAAACGCCGACCTTGGCTATATAGTTGACATTCCTGTTCGATTCCACGGAGACCTCAAAGATCCGGAGCGTACCCTCAACGCAGGAGCTGTAGTTATTGCTGCGCTTGGCACTCTTGGAACCGGAGTGTTTGACCTTCTAGGTGGAATTTTTGGCACTATCTTTGGAGTGTTCTAAATACTTCCCTCACGGCATTCTAATTTGAAACTTGAGCAAAATATAATATTTTGTGTTAGAATGT
>CAYJJP010000276.1:0-3588 GCA_964370525.1 uncultured Desulfovibrionaceae bacterium
AAAAAATAATTAAATGCAGATTTTTACTAGCTATCCGCCAAGGTAGGCTTCTTTGACCTTAGGATTAGCGAGCAATTCTTCGCCGCTACCTTCTAGAACAATGCGTCCCACCTCAAGTATATAGGCGTAGTTAGCAATGGAAAGGGCGGCAAAGGCATTTTGTTCAACAAGGAGGACTGTCATGCCTTCGCTATTTATGCGCTCAATTATATTGAAAATTTCTTTAACAAGAAGTGGGGCAAGGCCAAGGGATGGCTCATCAAGCATGAGCAGGCTTGGCCTACTCATGAGCGCACGTCCAACGGCAAGCATTTGCTGTTCACCGCCGGAGAGCGTTCCGCCTTTTTGCCAAAGCCTTTCACGCAGGCGAGGGAATAGCGTATATATCCATTTAAGGTCTTTGAATATTTCGTCCTTGTCTTTACGGCTGTATGCGCCAAGGTAAAGATTTTCTTCTACGGTTAAGTGCGGAAGAATGCGCCTACCTTCAGGCGAAAGCGAAATGCCACGCACCACCATTTCTTCAGGTGCAAGGCCAAGCAACGAAACAGTTGGTCCGCCTAGATTTCTCTGAAAGTTGATTTCACCGCTGATGGTTTTATTCAATCCGGCAATGGAACGAATAATACTACTTTTCCCGGCTCCATTGGCGCCAATGAGTGTGACAATACTGCCGCGCGGGATGTTTAGGCTCACGCCTTGTACTGCTTCAATGCCACCGTAACGCACTTTAAGGTCTTTGAGTTCAAGCATAATATTGTTTTTTGATAAAATGTTTATGAATATTTATTGTACTTCTGTACCAAGGTATGCCTTTATAACTTCGGGATTATTACGAATTTCATCGGGTAAACCCTCGGCAATGAGGCTACCGTACTCCATGACCCAAATATATTGACACACGCCCATAACAACCTTCATGTCGTGCTCAATGAGCAAGATGGTAAGATCAAACTCATCGCGGATACGTGCAATAAAATGCATAAGCTCAATACTTTCTTGAGGATTCATACCGGCGGCCGGTTCATCAAGCAGCAGAAAACGTGGCTTTGTGGCCAGCGCACGCGCAATTTCAAGCCGTCTTTGTGCGCCGTAGGGGAGCGAATGGGCCTTTTCATCGGCGTAGGGAGTTAGTTCTAGCTTCTCAATGAGTTGCATGGTTGTATCGCGAATACTGTCTTCTTCGGCGTTAAACATGGGCAAGGACAGCGGTGCCATCCACCAAGGGTATTTACGCCGCACATGACAGCCCACCATGACATTTTCAACGGCAGTCAAATGCTGCGAGAGGCGAATGTTTTGGAAGGTACGCGCAATGCCCGCTTGACAGACAAAGTGCGGTGGTTTTGCGGTGATGTTTTTCCCGGCAAAGCTGACGCTGCCTTCTTGTGGCGCATAAAATCCACTGATAACATTAAAAGCCGTGGTCTTACCGGCGCCATTTGGGCCAATCAAGCCCACAATACTACCTGATTTTATGTCCATGCTTAAGCCATTAACAGCAATAACACCACCAAAACGCATGAGAACATTGTCAACAGCCAATATTGTTTCGCCGCCTTGGCCTGTGTTTAGCTTGTCGGCTTGTGAGTTATTAGAGGTATCGCTCATTTTTTCCTCCAAAACGAAAAGAGGGTGTTCCAAGTAACTTCTCGCATACCCATGATGCCTTCACGCCGAAATAAAATTATGCCTAGCAGGAAGAGCGAAAATATAACCATACGCATGCCGGGAATGCCGGGAATTTCTATGAAATATAAGTCCATAGGTTCTTCGAGGATGCGCATCCACTCAAGGGCAATGGTGATAATGGCCGCACCCAAAATGGAGCCGGTAATGGAGCCAAGGCCTCCGGCTACCACAAACATGAGCACATTAAAAGTCAACAGAAAGTTAAACATTTTCGGGTCAATGGTGGAAAGATGGCTGCCAAGCAAAGCACCGCCCACGCCGGCAAAAAAAGCACCGAGACAGAAGGAAAGCACCTTGTAATGAAATGTATTTATGCCCATGACTTTGGCGGCGATTTCATTATCTCGAATACATTTGAAAACATTACCGTAATTGCTATTTACTAAGCGCACTATAAAGACTATTGTAATGAGCAACCACACAAAACAAGTGAAAATATCCGCATGTCCGGGGATGCCCTTAATGCCCAAGGATCCATTGGTGATGGAGGTAGCATTGACTATAAGCACACGAATAATTTCAGCAAAGCCTAGGGTAGCAATGCCTAAATAGTCGTCGCCGAGCCGTAAAACCGGAATTCCGATGAGAAGAGCAAAAAAGGCTGCCGCCAAACCACCGGCAATGACCGCCACCCAAAATGGCGTAAAGATAACAGAAAATGGCCACATCATGGGTTCTAAGAGCCACATGATTTCTTTTTGCTCGGCACTTAAAATAAAGAGAGCCGAAACATAGGCGCCTATGGCTATGAAGCCTGCTTGTCCGAGGGAAAATAAGCCAGTAAATCCATAAATCAAATTTAATGATAAGGCCAAGATGGCGTTGATGAAGATGAGTTTAAGGATGTACACTTCATAATTGCCGAGAAAAGAATCAGCATGATACACAAAAAGACCACAGATTGCCATGAACGCAATGCTTAAAAATGTGTTTGTTGTCATACGCATTAGATTTTTTCCTCCATGCGCTCACCAAAAAGTCCCGTAGGCTTAAAGAGCAAAACAAAAACAAGCAGCACAAAAGCAAAAGCATCCCTATAGCCCGATAAATGCGGCATGAAGGCAACGGTCATAATTTCTATGAAACCAAGAATAAGACCGCCGATAACTGCGCCTTGGATGGAGCCAATGCCGCCGAAAACAGCGGCGATAAAGGCTTTAAATCCTGGAATAATGCCCATATAAGGGTCGATTTTAGGATAGCGCAACGCCCACATAATACCGGATGCCGCAGCCAAAGCCGAGCCAATGACAAAGGTTAAGGCAATGATTGTATTAACTTTTACTCCAAGCAGGCGCGTTGTTTCAATGTCTTTGGAAATAGCACGCATGGCAAGGCCGGGCTTTGTGCGATAAACTATCCATAGTAAAATACTTACTAAAATAATAGTAATGCCGGGTACAAAGGCCGTTAAGGGGAGGATGTGTACGTTGCCAAAAGTCCATTTTTCCACAAGCCAATCTGGCTGCAACACAGGACGTGGAAGCCCTGTAAACACCACAACAGCTAAACTTTCTATGAAAAATGAAACGGCAATGGCAGAAATTAATGCCGATATACGCGGTGCTTCACGCAAAGGCCGATAGGCGACACGCTCAACGAACATACCGCACAGGCTGGCCAAAGTGATGGCGAGTACAGCCGCAAATCCCCACGGTAAGCCAAAGGCAAACGTGCCAAAAAAAACAAAGTACGCCCCTAGCATCAAAATGTCCCCATGGGCAAAGTTGATGAGGCGCAATATACCGTATACCATGGTATAACCTATGGCAATGAGGGCATACAGCGAGCCTAAAGTAAGGGCATTGAAAAAATGTTGCAAGAACATCTCATAGCTCATGCTACCACCTAAATAAGTAAAATGTCTAAGAAGTTAAAAAAAATACTGCTTTTGTT
>CAYJJP010000277.1:0-3575 GCA_964370525.1 uncultured Desulfovibrionaceae bacterium
GTCAATGTCCGGATTGGAGCCTTGGGCGTAGGCGCCAATATTAATCATGTCTTCCACCTTATTGTAGGTACTCATGAGCGAAGTGATTTGACGGCCGGCGAGTACGTCGGATTTTATGCAAATATCTGAGCGTAAGCGGCTGATTGAGCGTAAAATGTCAATGGCCGGAAAGTGCCCTTGGTCAGCGAGGTCACGGGTGAGTACAATATGTCCGTCAAGGATGGAGCGCACGGCGTCAGCTATGGGTTCGTTGAAGTCGTCCCCGTCCACAAGCACGGTGTATATGCCAGTAATAGTGCCTTTATCTGAGCGGCCTGCACGTTCGAGCAGTTTTGGAAGCTGAGCAAAGACTGTGGGAGTATAGCCCTTTGTGGTTGGCGGTTCTCCAATGGCAAGTCCAACTTCACGGGCGGCCATGGCAAAACGTGTTATGGAGTCCATCATGAGCAGCACGTCTTTTCCTTTGTCACGGAAAAATTCCGCCACGGCTGTTGCAGCGTAGGCTGCTCGCATACGCACCAGCGGCGACTGGTCAGAAGTGGCAATGACCAGCACTGAGCGAGCCATACCGGCAGGCCCAAGGTCACGCTCCATAAATTCCAAAACTTCGCGTCCACGTTCGCCAATGAGTGCGATGACGTTGACATCAGCCTTGGTGTAGCGTGCCATCATGCCCATGAGCGTGGATTTACCGACGCCGGAGCCGGCCATAATACCTATGCGTTGTCCTTTGCCAAGGGTGAGTAGTGAGTTGATACTACGCACGCCAACATCTAAAATATCCGTAATTCTTGGGCGTTGCAAAGGGCTTGGGGGTTCGGCGTATATGGGCGCCATGGCTTGTGACCAGTTGTAAAGTGCGCTTTCAACCCATTTAGGAGTAAATGACTGTTGTTCCTTCATTTTCTTTGCGTAAATACTCAAGTTTTCAGGAACATATTCTCCCTCAGCCGGTTCTTGTCCGAATATTTCGGTACTGATTGGAGGGCCACCATCAAGTGGGACGCCAAAAGCGTCCAGTGTGCGCCCCAAAAGGTGCGCTCCCACAGGAAAAAATGGAGGCAGTGATGAATTTCGAATAAGACTGCCGGGACGAATACCGCGCATGTCACCATAGGGCATAAAAAGTAAGTTTCCCTCACGAAAACCCACCACTTCGGCAGCAATGCCTTGATGATTTAAATCGGTGGATTCCGGTAGCATATGACACACAGCGCCAAGAGGGGAGCGTAGGCCGGAGCCTTCTGCCACAAGACCGACAACTTTATGTACCTTACCAAAGACTTGTAAGGGGCTGGCGTTGGCTAAAAGTTCGCGGCAAGTATGGGGATCAAGTTTCATGCTCTACCTTTCACTATGGGATTGGTAAGGTCAATGACATCAGGTGTGTCATCTAAACTTCTGTTCAGTTTGCTACCCGGGACATCGTCGAGATCAAAATCGTCCAAACTGCCGTACGGAGTGCCTAAATTATACACAATATCATCATCATCATTGGTAGTATTATTAGCATTGTAGGCATTGTTGTCAGCATGAAAAGAACCTTCGGGAAGAGCGTCCAACTGTGTATTATCATGGGGTTCTTCATCCAAGAACTCACCAAACTCAAAGTTTTCGCCGTTTAGATTGTCCATGCCATCCGCTTCAAAATCTACAGGAAGAAGCTCATCTTCCAGTTCTTCCATTGACGGTTCGGAGTAGGGTTGCGCCGAAGCCTTAGGAGTCGGTTCGGCTTGCGGCTCAGTTTCGGTAGACTCTACAGCTTGAAAATCTTGGGATTCAAAGTTTTGGTCAAGATTGTCACTCATTTCCTCGGCATCGGAAAAAAGCATATCTTCCAAATCTTCTCTTTCTTTACTTTCTGCTTCAGCGTCATTATCTGTTACCGAATCTTCCCAAGCTGGCGAATTTTCAAAATTTTCCAAATCTTCTGCGTGTTCTGCAGCCTGCGGCTCAAAGTTTGGTGTTTGCTCAGCTACAAAAGGTTCATGCATCGTGCCCTGTGGCTGCTCTGTTAAAATATCTTCGAGTAGAGCTTGATTCTCTTGTTGAGCTTGTTGTACATAATCTTGTAAAACTTCATCGGCTTCCGGTTCTTGAGCTGTGTTTTGCGCAGCTACGCTCTCTTTTGGCGCATCCGCTTGAGGAGGGCTTTCGGGAGCAGCGGGAGTAATGCTCATTACACGCTGAATGACATCTTCCAAGTTGTTATTTACACTGACTTTTGCTTCTTCGTCCACCACTGAAGGAGGAAGTGCTAGATGGCGTAAAACATTATCCACCATTTCACGGTAGAGGTGCAAACGGCTGTCCACGGTTCCTGTATGGCTTTCGGCAACAATATCACCCAGTTCAAGTGAAGCATCCGGTGCAATGCGCCAATGACCAAGGTCGGGATTTCTTTCCTTGGCGGCAGCGAAAAGATCGGCCACAACTTCTTCATCATCAGGATGCACACGTAAAGTAACCATACGCCTATCGTCTAAATTGCGCACGGCTTCCAAGAGCATTTTTCTGAGGATGGCGTCATGGCGTTCTGAAAGCGCAAGTCCGGTGCCTTTTTCCACGCATACTTTAAGCAAATCTACAAGTTCTGTGCGCCAGTTTTCAAAAATATTCATACATTGCGCTTCAATGGCACGCAAAATTCCGGCTACGGATGTGCCCATGGCTGCACGAAAATTGTTCAATTCTTCTTGTGCTGCAGCTAGGCCAACTTGAAAACCTTCTTCCTTTGCTCCTTCTCGAATATGTGTGGCGTTATCAAATTCTGCTTGGATGCTATGGCGTAAGTCTTGAGTTTGATTGCGTATTTCATCGGCGCTGGCATAAGCTGCCTTTGCTTCATTGCGGATACGCTCAGCATCTCTTTCGGCTTCGTCAAGGACATTTTGCCTTTCAGTATAGGCTTCACCAAGGATTTCGCGCGCGCGATCAATGGCTTTTTGGCGTACTCTTTCCAGATAATCTTGTTGTGTTTTTTGGTTCCATTGCTGCTGACGAGAGGCTGCTTGCATGGCATCCAGCTTGCTTAGACTGGACTCACGCGCAGCATCCAAAAAGATGGTGCCCCAATTTTTTTTTTCGTCAGAACTCATATGTCATCCCTTCGATTATGTTTTCTACAAAGTTAATGTTTATATGTATTGATAATACAAGATTAAATTATACAAATACGTCGCTGCTGCCGCGGTTAATGGTAACCTTACCTTCGCCTTCAAGACGTCGTACAACTCTGACGATGCTTTGCTGTGCAGATTCCACATCGGCAAGGCGAGTCGGCCCCATGTATTCAAGCTCTTCACGAATCATATTACCGGCACGCTCACTCATATTGCTGAAGAATTTGGCTTTCAGTTCGTCAGAGGCTCCGCGCAAGGCCATGGTTAAATCTTCATTGGAGATTTCCTTGAGCGTTTCGCGCATGCTCTTATCATCAAGGCTTGTGCAATCGCTAAATACGAACATAAGATTGCGAATATCTTCTGCAAGTTGTGCGGAATCTTCTTCGATTTCCGATAGTACTTCTTCTTCGGTGGCACGGTCAACGGCGTTGAGGATTTCAGCAACAGCTT
>CAYJJP010000278.1:0-3571 GCA_964370525.1 uncultured Desulfovibrionaceae bacterium
CCTAAGCAAGATGGCAGCGTACTTTTTGGGTAGCACTTATTGTTATGAATGGTGGTGTATCGGCGGCACATTTATCTTGCGCTTTTGCGCAACGAGGGTGAAGTCTACAACCTGTGGGGAATGCGTGTATGGGAGGTACGGAGCCTTTGATGGTGGGGAGGCGTTTTATTTGCATACTTTCTTTGCTTGGGAATGCTTGCAACAAGCTTTGTGTATAAGGATGTTGCGCATGGTCAAAAATGTCTTTTACGCTTGCATATTCTACAATTTCACCGGCATACATTACGCCAACTTTGTGAGCCATTTGCGCCACTACGCCAAGGTCATGGGTAATGAGCAAGATGGCACGTTGTTCATTTTCTGCTAAATTTTGGAGGAGCTTGAGGATTTGCCATTGAATGGTGACATCAAGCGCTGTCGTGGGTTCGTCGGCCAGTAAAAGCTTTGGAGAGCAGGCAAGCGCCATGGCAATGACAACGCGTTGCCGCATTCCGCCGCTTAATTGGTGGGGATAGTCAGAAAAACGATTTTCCGGCGCCGGAATGCCGACTTGCTGAAAAAGTTCTAAGCAGCGAGCTTTAGCGGCTTTTGCTGACATGTTTTTGTGAATGTGCAGATGCTCGACACATTGCTCGCCCACACGCAAAACGGGGTTGAGTGCTGTCATGGGTTCTTGAAAAATCATACCTATGTGTTGTCCGCGTATGTTACGCATGTCTTTTTCGGGCAAAGCAAACATGTCTTGCCCTTGCAAAAAAGCTTTGCCACTCAAACTTGTATTTTCAGGCGTAAGGCGCATTAATGCTTTGGCGGTCATGCTTTTGCCGCAACCGGATTCACCCACAAGGCATACGATTTCGCCGGCGGCAATGGTGAAGTGTATGTCGTTGATGGCTTTGTAGCTTCCAAGTTCTGTGTGAAAGGTTACTGAAATATTTTCAGCTTGTAAAATTGTTTCGTGCATGTGGTCATTCCCAAAATTTCTTAGTATTTTTCTTGGAAGTTTTATGCGGTTTCGTCCGCTTTGTATCCTTTTGTATTGTTATCTTATTTTTGCCGGGTGCATAATCTGTGTCCGATGTTGACTTTGGTGAAAATGTTTTTTTTGGGGTGTAGCGTTGTTCTCTTGGGTATTGTTCAAAGTTTTCTTGCGAATATATACGTTCTTCATGCTCAACAATAAAGGCTCCTGATTTTTTATCGATGCCACATCTGTGATGTGGTTCAAAGACGTTGAGCAAAGCGCCTTGTGGAATGCGTGCTGCTTGCGCGACAAGGGCAAGCCCTCTGGCGGTGCAGGCATAGCGTGCAGAGCAATCAAGGCTTGGCACATAAAATGGGGCGGAGATAATGCGAGCAGCAAGTTGATTTTGGTGCTGTTGTTGTTCGGCTACATCAGAGCTTTGCAAAAGGACAAAAGCTAGGCTGAGGGCTTCTTTGCGCAAATGTGCCTGCCGCGATAATTCTGTAAGCCAAATTGGAGCGCCCACGGTGTCAAAGGTAAAGTGACACCATGTTTTGCTATTTTGCAAGGGGCAATCCAAAGAGTGCGTAGGGCAGGGGCTGATAGGGCTTAAACCATTTTCCAAACCTGCCTCGCGTAAGGATACAATGGTTTTGCCACCAAGCCGTGTGCCCGGTTCCACAAAAAGAAGTTGGGCATCATGGGCGTGTAAATGTGTATCGAACTTTTGCACAAGTTCAAAAAGCCGTTCATCCATAGTTTGTTCGGGACGAGTTTTTAGTTCATTGCATACATTGGCGGCGGAAATGAGCCAAGTAACACCTTCAATTTTATGTAATTCGTGGCTTGTGGCTTCTACAGGACATCGCTTAGTTACAATGCGCCAAGGGCTATCCATTCCGGCGAGCAGCTCAAATATTTTTTGCCCCAGCTGCAAGGGCTGTGCGGCTATATCGCTGCATACAATAGTTAAAGGAATGTTGTGCCACTGTGGCTTTGCAAGCCATAAGGCTATGGGCAATGAGAGCGGCCCGCTACCCATATCCATAAAAATACGTGGCTTTGGCTCTTCACCTTGCTTTATGGGCATGGGGGTGGGAGGGGAGAGTGAAAGTCCGTGTAAAAGGCGTGTTAAGCGTAGAATATTCCATGGCAAAAAATACCACAAGTAAGCAGATGTGAGGCGAGGCGTGCTCCAATATGGCTGGCGCAACAGTGAGCGTTCACTTGTGAGGCGTATGGAAAGTTCCTCAATGGCAAAGGGTAGGGCTTTGCGGTGTTTTGCCTGCATGGGCATTACTTTTTGCAATATGTGAGGAAGCTCTTGTAACTTTTGACAAATATAATGCGGTAAAGGCGTAAAAAGATTTTGCATATTATCCTGCATAAGAAAAATTCATTTGGTGTAAGAATTTTTCAGTAAAATGTGAATCTTCAGTAAGGTTAATAAGTGTGCTCTGTCTGCTGAAGTTTTGTGCTTTTTCGCGCAACTCAGGCTTTACAAGTAAAAGAGTGGCTCCGTCAAGAGCGCTGTTGCCCACAATTTTTATACGTGCAGTAGCACCGTAGGGAACAAAGCCTAAGGCTTCAAGGTCTTGGATGTCAATGTGGCTTCCCATGGCACCGGCAAGATAAATGCGTTGCAACTGTGTCAGATTAAGGTCAGCGCTCGTGAGCAAACTTTGCATAGCCAAAGAAAAAGCGGCCTTTACCTTCAAAATTTCTTCTATGTCAATGGCAGAAATATACATGGGAAGGGCGCTGTGTTCTTTCCAAAGAAATAAAATCTGCTCACCTTGCACGGTATCAAAGTTTTTGGCTATTTTAGTATACAATGATGAAGGTTTGAGCGGTTTTTTCACAAATGTTCCGTCGTGAGCAATAATCCCTACCTTTAAAAGGGCGTGAATGAGTGAAATATAACCTGTCCCGCAAATGCTTTGGGCAGCTGTTGCATCAATAGTATGCGGTAGCAGTCCCGTAGCACCAATGCTTACTTTGCTGACAATACCCGGGCTTTGGTCAACTACATGCCCAAAGCGTAGGCCGATGCCCTCAAGGCTTGGTCCCATGGGCACCGAGGTTAGCAAGGCTTCATGCGCATTGAGAGCCAAGACAAATTCGCCGTTGGTTCCAAGGTCTGCTAATATGAAAGGAAAGGAAATGTCCTCCCTTTGCAAAATGGCGGCCAAACCTGCGCTGATGTCTCCGCCCACAAAGGGCGCCGGTTGGGGAGGAAAATATATGGGCGGCAAGGCCTCTATGTGTTCAATCTGATGCCCGGCATAAGATAATGAATACGGAGCGTGCGCTAAACCATTTATATCTTTTTTTAAAAAGATTGCGCTCATGGCCGTATTACCGGCAAGGCATATTTGTGAAACATTCGTAATATTTCGTATTAATTCTTGCATATGCTCTTGTAATATGCGGGCAAGCTCATCGGCTCCTTCCGGCTGCATAGCATAGCGCAAGCGTGAAATGATATCAGCGCCAGCACCCATAAGCGGACTTAAGCATTTGCCCTTTTGCAAAACATCTCCATTTGAAGAAAGGCTCTGCCAGCAAAGGCTGGTTGTTCCCATGTCCACAGCTAGGTATTTATCC
>CAYJJP010000279.1:0-3545 GCA_964370525.1 uncultured Desulfovibrionaceae bacterium
GGCTTGCTTTTAGGAATTTTTACGCCATTAAGAGATGTTTCCATAAATTTTGTGGAAATATTTTTGATGTTTCTGCTTTACATTTTATTTTTGTCAATTGACATGCAGCAATTAAAGAAGGCCACCTTAAATATAAAGTATACAGGTGCCAGCGTTTTTATAAATTTTTTCATAACGCCTTGCATTGCTTATGCGCTCGGACTTCTGTTTTTCAATGATTCTATGGAGATTCGCATTGGCTTGTTGATGCTGTTGGTAACACCTTGCACAGATTGGTATTTAGTTTTTACGAAATTAAGTAAGGGTAATGTGGAAATTAATATGTCCATCTTGCCACTGAATTTACTTTTGCAAGTGTTCTTGTTACCGTTATATTTGCTCTTCTTTTTAGGAAGTTCCGTTGAATTTGAATGGGCTGCCATTCTCGAAAGTATTGTCATTGTTTTGGCTATTCCCTTCATCTGTGCCATGCTCAGTAGAATGACCATAATGAAAAAACAAAGCATTCAGGAATTTATGTCAGAACAAAGTGACAACTTACAATTGTTTTTCTTATGCCTTGCTGTTGTTATAATGTTTGCGTCAGAAGGTGAAAATTTACTGGAAAATCCTCTTTTACTGCTTAAGCTGTTCATTCCGTTGTTGTGCTTTTTCGTTGTGACTTATTTCATTGCACAGATAGTGGCAAGGGTTTTGAAATTCAGCAGAGAAAATGCTAATGCTCTACAAATCACTACCTTGGCACGAAATTCACCGCTGGCACTGGCTATAGCTGTTGCCACATTTCCAAGCGAACCGCTTATCTCACTTGCGCTTGTTATTGGCCCGCTCATTGAATTGCCTATTCTTTCCATTGTGTCGGGAATATTGCGAAAAAAAGTGCTATAATTTTGATTGTATGGGAATTTAATTGACTTAAGGAAACACTGATTAATTCCTCCGGAGGGGAAGGGCTCCGCCCCTCCACCCCGCCAAAGGGGATAATCCCCTTTGGAAACCCTATCGCGTTCTATTTTCAACAAGTTGAAAATAGAACGAAGCAAGTTTAACTTCAATGTAATGTATTAACAGAGTTTTTAAGAGAATTTTTCGTAAGAAAAATTCGTGTGAAAGTTTTTTGGAAATGGGGGCTGGGGGAAGAACTTTTTGTTCACAAAAGGTTTTCCCCCAGAAAAATAATTAATCAATGTATTCTTAAATACTAGAATCCAAATCCATCGCCGTCAGAACCGGATGCGCCAAAGCCAAAGTCAGGTGCTGGGCCTGAGTCTTCTTGAGCATCTTCAGCTACGGCGCCAGCAGCAGCTACTGCACCGGCAGCACCGCCGGCAGCAACGACAATACCTTTCATGTTATCTTTAATGGTTGTCTTGATAAGGTTTAAAAGTTCTGCCTCATCAATGGCCATCTTGCCTTGGAAGGGTAGCATGTCGCGACGCAATCCGCCCATTTCTGTGGTCATGGTTTTTACTTTTGCATCAAGTTGGTTGCAATTTTTTTCAAGCTCTTTGCACTTATTTTCAAGGGGAGAAAGTTCGGCAACTTTTGCTTCAAGTTCAGCGATTTCGCCGCCTTGTTTTTTTACTATGCCGTCCATTTCAGCTATATAATCAAGAGTTTTTCCGGCAAAAGCCTTCATTTTGGCACTCATTGGCTCAAGGGAAATGGTGTCGCCAAGTTCAGACTTATTGGCTTGTACAAAGGCATCCCAAGGCTTTGAATCGTCCCAAGTGAGTCCTACGAATTTTGGGAAAAGACTGGCAAGCCAGCCGGCAGCCAAGGGGGCTACGGCGCGCGAGCTAAAATCACATTCCATACTGCGACCCAAAAGGTAGCCGGACACTTCTTTTACATCAACATTTTCATTGCCAACCACTAGGGCTAAGACTTTTTCCAAGGGAAAAACTTTACGAGCTTCATCAGACATATGACCTCCTCCTTTAGGAGTTTTTATAGTAACGTATAACTTCTTTCGAAGATGTTTTTAACCAATCTTATTACGCGTTTATTTACGACCAATCATGCGCACATAGGTGAGCGCGACTGTTCTGTAAACAAAGTGCCCAAGCTTTGACCACGGTAAGTAGGCAAAGAGCATCCACACTGTAACCAAGTGCAAATAATACACACAATATGCCGGTACAGCTAATTCCATCAGGCGGAATAATTGGCTTAAAATACCGGAAATGGCGACTACCCAAATGACTCCCAATAAGTACCAATCATGGAATGAAGACGTTTCTTTTTGGGGATCGAGTTTTCTACGGCGTATGGTGAGGATTCCTAAGGAAACAACCATAGCTAGTGCGCCAATGTTTGCTAATACTTTCACAGGGTTGAGCTGGTCGAGCGGTGTGGGCATTTTTAGAGCGGGGAAAATCATACCGCCCCAAGCTGCACCGGCTACAATAGCTGTTACCGTGGCAAGAGCTACAAAGCTGGCAACGAGTAATCTGTGTCCAATTTTGCGATTATCTTTAATTTTATCCAGTGAGCACTCTGTGCAACTTTTGCAGCTTTCGGGTTGATCATCGCAGTCATCAAACTTTTTATGCGTAATGATTTCTTGGGTAATAACATCATATAAGTGCATAAACCATGGCTTCTTTTTTCCCACAACCAGCATAGTGCCTTCCGGCTTAAATCCGGCAATGAGTTTTTGGGAGCCTTTGAAAAGTACAAAGACAGAACCAAAAAATGTTACCATGAATAATGGGTCAATGACGAAGAGGATGTGGTAGATTGTACTAAAGACAATGCTACCGTCTTCGTTGGTGGGGAACCATGAACCCACAATGCTGGCACGAATCATCCAAATGACAAAGAACAATATGGCGGGTATGCCAAAGAGCATGGGTAAGCCCTTGGCAGAGCTCATCCATTTACCCACTATGCTTGGCTCGGTGAGTTCGCGATAGACCATATTACGCGCAGCAGACATAACGTCAGCAGGGCGTGCCCCACGAGGGCAAAGGTCAGAGCAATTACCGCAATTGTGGCAAAGCCAAAGGTCGATATCGCCCTTGAGTTTTTCCTTCATGCCCCAGGAAGCCCAAACCATTTCTTTACGAGGATAGGGGCTGTTTGCCGGAGCAACAGGGCAGGCTACGGAGCAAGTGGCGCATTGATAGCATTTTTTTACTGAATCGCCACCAACTTCAGCCAGTTCTTGCGCAAATTCCATATCCGGTTGCAATTTTATTTGTGTCATAATGCCTCCTACATGCCTTTGAAGGGGTTTGGTCCCATGTTTATGATTTGAGACACAAATCCATCAATAAGGTCAGGAACCTTATCGTATTCATCAATGGCCACTTCCAACTGCCCCACACGCTCAGGTTCTACACCTAAACGATTCAGAGTTTCAGCAATATTTTCTTTACGGCGATTACAAATTTCAGAACCCTTAATAAAGTGGCACTGATAGTCATCACCATATTTACAACCAAGCAACATAACGCCGTCAAAACCCTTACTCATGGCATCAGATACCCAAATGGCATTGATGGAACCAAGGCAGCGCACAGGAATGATGCGTGCATAGG
>CAYJJP010000280.1:0-3540 GCA_964370525.1 uncultured Desulfovibrionaceae bacterium
CCCCCCACACCCCCCTCCCTCTACCAAAACGCGCTTATAACGCATCCCTTACGGGATGAGTCAGAAAGTTAAGATCTTTGAGCTGTATTTACTGTGCTAATAAAAGATTTTCCTAGCCATAATATACTAAAAATTGCATTGCTCAGAGGTCTTAAATTATGATTGTACCAGAATTTTAGCTCATCTCGTTAGAGAAGACCTCTGCACAATTATTTTTAAGTATTGCTTTTCAGTGTAAAATATATATTTACACATATAAAGAAAAATGAGTGTGCAGAGGTAAATACACGAAAATCAATCACTTAACGGCGATAGCTATGTTGAGGTCTTTAGAGGTGAGCAATGGGCGCGTTTTGAAAGGAGAGGGGTGCAGGGGAGGGGAAAACTTTTTTGCGCTAGCAAAAGTTTTCCCCTCCCCTGCAAAAAAATAAAAAAATAAAAAAGTAGAAAATATAATAAACAAATAATAACCTTCTAACTACTTTAAAGGACTATATCCATGTATAAAAAAGATTTTGCATTAGTGCGTGAAGAGAGGGTGCAAGAGGTTTCTGGTGTAGCGAGGCTTTACCGTCATACGGTTACGGGTGCGGAGCTTTTGTCTATATCTAATGATGATGAAAACAAATGCTTTGGCGTTACGTTCAGAACGCCTCCGTCGGATTCTTCCGGAGTGGCGCATATTTTGGAGCATTCTGTATTGTGCGGTTCGGAAAAGTTTCCTGTGCGTGAGCCTTTTGTGGAATTGCTTAAAGGTTCGTTGCAAACTTTCCTGAATGCTTTCACTTTTCCTGATAAAACGTGCTATCCGGTGGCCAGCACCAATACGCAAGATTTTTACAATCTTATTGACGTATATATTGATGCTGTGTTTCATCCACGCATTACCGACGATATATTTCGCCAAGAAGGTTGGCATGTGGAAACTAGCGATGCTGACGATCCCGATTCCCCTTGGCTTTTCAAAGGCGTTGTGTATAATGAGATGAAGGGTGTATATTCTTCGCCCGATTCTATCTTGGCTGAACAGTCACAGCAGTCTATGTTTCCGGACATGCTTTACAGCCTTGATTCCGGTGGGCATCCCGAAAGTATTTTGACCTTAACCTACGAGGCTTTCAAAGATTTTCACACAAGTTACTATCACCCTTCCAACGCACGTTTTTTCTTTTGGGGTGATGATGACGAAGACAAGCGCCTTGAAATTGTGGGTGCTGAGCTTGCTCGTTTTGAAGCACTTGATCCGAATAAAAAAGCTCACTCGGAAATTCCTTTGCAAAAAAGGCTAGATATGCCTCGTCAAATCGAAGTGCCCTATGCCAGCGGTGAGGATGCGACAAAGGCTATGTTCACCATGAACTGGTTGCTTTGTGAAACTGCTGACAGCACCAATGCTCTTATTCTTGAAATGCTTGAGCATATCCTTGAGGGTTTACCCGGTTCTCCCTTACGCAAGGCGCTTATTGAATCTGGTCTTGGCGAAGATACCACGGGCATTGGCCTTGAGAGTGATTTACGTCAAATGTATTATTCCGTCGGCCTTAAAGGAATAGATGAACATAAAGTTCCGGAAGCCGAAATGCTTATCCTTGAAACACTTGCCGAGCTTGCCGACATCAAAGCCGGTGGGATTAATCCCGAAGCCATTGAAGCAGCGGTCAACAGCGTAGAATTTAGCCTGCGTGAAAATAATTCCGGACGTTTTCCGCGTGGGCTTTCTGCCATGGTGCAAAGCCTTTCCACATGGCTTTACGATGGCGACCCTCTTGCTCCGTTGGCATGGGAAACGCCGCTGGCAGATATCAAAGCCCGTCTTGCTAAGGGCGAGAACATATTTGAAAATTGCATCGAAACATGGTTTTTGAGCAATGAACATCGTAGTAGCGTTATTTTACTTCCCGATGCCGGCCTTGCCGCCAGACGTGAAGAAAAAGAACGTGCTCATTTAGCCCGCTTACAAGATGCGTGTTCTGCCGCTGAACGCCTTGAACTTGTGCAAGAAAATAAGCGTCTGCGCAAAATTCAAGAACAAGCCGACAGTCCGGAAGCTCTTGCTACCATTCCTTGCGTGGGCATAAAGGATCTTCCCTTACTCAATACCAACTTACCCATAGACACTAAACTCACAGACTTGCAGTATGGGCAACATTTCATTACGCATGATATTGATACCTCCGGCATTGCCTATGTGAATTTACTCCTTCCGCTCCACGCCGTACCCACACGCCTTTTGCCCTTGGTACCACTGCTTGGCCGTGCACTCACGGAAATGGGTACAAAACAACATGATTTTGTCCAGATGGGCATGCGCATAGCCGCTAAAACCGGCGGAGTTGGAGCTGCTCCTTTCTTAACCACACACAAGCAAGACCAACGCCCGCTGGCCTATCTTTCCATTGGCGGCAAGGCTGTACGTGATAAAATTGATGACCTCTTTCATATAATACATGAAGTATTACTTGAACCCAATTTTGATCAACAAGACCGCCTGGCTCAAATGCTCCTCGAAGCCAAGGCTCGCCTCGAACACGGACTCGTAGCAGCAGGCCATGCCTCAATATCTGCCCGTATTCGTGCAAGTTATACGCAAACCGGCTGGATTGAAGAGCTCACCGGCGGCATTAGCTATCTTGAATCAGTTCGCAACCTCTGCCAAAAAGTAGAAGAAGATTGGCCGGCATTACTTGCAGACCTTCAAGAGCTCTACGCCTATATCGTTAATGGATATGCGTGCACCCTAAGCACCACAGCCGACGCCGATTGCCTCAAAATCCTTGAAGGTAAAGCCACACAGCTCATGCAAGCCCTACCAAAACAACAATATGACTTGCAAAACAGTACATGGCAATTGGCACAATTACCACCGGCCGAAGCCTTCACCACACCGGCACAAATCAATTATGTGGCAAAAGGTGCCAATATCTATCAGCTCGGTTACCAATATCACGGCTCCATCCAAGTCATTATGCGTCACCTACGCATGGGCTATTTATGGGAAAAAGTTCGTGTCCTTGGCGGAGCTTACGGAGCTTTTTGCGCCTTCGATCGCCTTGGTGGTACGCTCGTTCAAGCCTCCTACCGTGACCCGGCCGTCAAAAATACCCTCAATACCTATGACGCAACATCAGCATATCTGCGCGCATTTGAACCGGACGAACGCACCCTGTCCGGTGCCATCGTAGGCGCCATCGGTGAACTTGATACCTACTTACTCCCCGATGCCAAAGGAGGCGCCGCCCTCATCAGACATCTGTGCGGAGATACCAACGAATCACGCCAAAAAATGCGCGACGAAATACTCTCAACCACCAAGCAACACTTCCATGACTTTGCAAATATTATGGATAAAGTACAAAAAGAAGGGCGAATCTGCGTGCTTGGCGGAAGCCTCACACAACAAACCGCCTCCGATGAAGACTGGGAACTTAAACAGCTTTTATAGGTGTTGGTGTTTTTTTAGTTTATTTTTAGTTTATTTTTTGTTTATTTTTTGGGGGGGAGGGGAAAACTTTTGCTGGCGCCAAAAAGTTTTCCCCTCCC
>CAYJJP010000281.1:0-3516 GCA_964370525.1 uncultured Desulfovibrionaceae bacterium
AAGCGAAACTGCTATAAGGATATATTATGAGTGCATCTCTTGGCGGAAAATCCGCTCTCACCGGCAACGGAACTTTACTCATTTACTATGGGTGTGCCCTTATGACCTTTCTATTTATTTTTCCCATTTTTATTGCTGCCATTGGCGCCGTTGTTTCACGGTCTGCAGCCTACAAAGAAGGTGCTCCCTTTGTGGTTCAGCATTGCACATGGATTTTCCGTAGTATTTGGGTCTTTGCCCTACTCTTCGGCAGTTTAGTTCTTGGGGGCATTATATTCATGGGTAATGAAATCGTTAACATTCCTGACACATCACACATTACAGAATTTGCTCAACTATGGGACAATCCCGCACTGCGTGAAGCTGTGCAATACACTTTTGGCTTTGTGCTTGCCGTCTTTATCGTTTGCGGTTGGTTTATATACCGCATGCTCAGCGGAGCATTTAAACTTCTGTGCTCCACCCCTTTACAAAGATTTTAGGCCAACAAATGAACGAAACTGCCCTAAACGCAACAACCTTAACCGTACCCTCATTTGCTGTGCCGTCCTGTGTTATTCCTGATACGGTGGCGAATAATGCGTTTTTCCTTGCCCAAAAAGCACAAATTTTTCCTCAAATACAAGAAATCGGACTCTGTTTTTTCGAAACAAAATCTTGCCTTGACTACACAATGGAAGATTTGCCCACAAATATGGCAGAGCTGGGATTTCGCTGGCATGTGCATCTGCCATTGGATTTACCGTGGTCAAATGAACATGCAGCACTTATGCATAAATGCTCGACAAAACAATTACAAAACAACATCCCTCCTCACGATGAACATACACTCTCAGGCTTTGTGGCAGCAGATTTTGCCCTCGCCGTCTTACAAAAAGCAGCACACCTTACGCCGCGCCTAGCCATTTTGCATCCGCCAACATCTGTTTCCATGGAAACGCAAGCTCGCCTATTGCAAGAGTTTGCTTCTGTGTGGTATACAAAAATTAGTACGCCTGTGCTTTTAGAAAATATTAAGGGCGCGCCTCTATATACCTTACCAAAAACTCTTTTTGAGAGTAGCTTGTCATCAAAAGGTTATGGTGTTTGTCTTGATATCGGGCATATGTTTACCTATAAACAAGAAACCATAATACATAATGAAGCTTTGCTTAGCTCCATTCAAATGGTACATTGGTCAGCTCCGGGCGAAGAACCGGGACATGATAAGCATTATTCACTTGAGCGGTTGAATTTACAGCAAAAAAAATACATAGAGCAGTTGATACATAAAGTACCCAATGGTTGCACGCATATGATTGAAGTTTTTCGGTGGCAAGGTGTCGAGTCCTCCCTTCCATATCTACAAAATATTTTGGAGCCTAAGGCATGGTGATGAAAATAAAACGGATTTCTCAGTTTCAAGCATGGCTCAATTCTGTCCCCAAGGACGAAAACTGGTGCATTCTTATTAGTGCAGACCCCGATGCCATGGGAGCAGCGCTTGCATTAAAGCGTATTTTAGCATTAAAAAGGCGCGAAATATCCATAGCTAGCATAAATACAATCACACGCCCCGACAACCTAGCCATGATTCGTTATTTGCGCATTCCGCTCATAACGTGGCAACCTGAAATGCGTAATAACTTTAAACGCTTTGCCATTGTAGACTCCCAACCGCATCATAGCCCTGCTTTTGCCGACATTCCCTTTTCCCTCATTATAGACCATCACCCTTTACCTGAGGGCTATTGTCATTATGCTGAATATACAGATATTCGCCCCAATTATGGGGCAACGTGTACTATGATGCACGAATATCTCAAAAACTTGAATATTCGACCGGGGAAATTGTTGGCTACTGCCATGCTCTATGGCATACGCTCAGACACGGCAGCTTTTGAGCGAAGCGGCGCAGAAGCGGATTTCAGAGCGTATCAATGGCTATCAAAACTTAGTGATGCTACATTATTAAGACGTATTTTGCGTTCGGAATATTTGCCGGAATGGTTACCACTATTCAGCCATGCTTTTCGTTCTTTACGCAGTTGCAGCAAGGGAGCTCATGCCCATGTGGGCAAAGTTAAATCAGCGGATATGCTCGTAGCCATAGCAGATTTTTTTACGCGCGTACACGGTTTACGCTGGGTGGCGGTGAGCGGAGTAACCGAAGAAAAACTTGTTGTTATCTTTCGAAGTGATGGCTCAGCAAATATTGGAGCGGTGGCACAACGCCATTTTGGAAGCGTTGGCTCAGCCGGAGGGCATAGAACCATGGGACGAGCTGAAATCCCACTGGAGGCCATCGGCGAAGTGAATATTGCGGATTATGTATTCAATAAGCTGAAACCAAAACACAAACATGTGCAGAATCAAGGCAAAACTGTGGAAAAAAAATAGTTCCAATAAAAGACCTTAAATGAACACTCATGCCGGCCTATTATCAAAGCAAATATATATTTTATTATTTTCAGTCATATACGGAGATTGTATTTAAACAAGAAAACGCAGGATAAGCCTGCGTTTATCTTTGTCTTCCATGACATACCCCCTGTGCTTCCTGCTTGGGATGTGCCCTCCGTTTATAGGATTCTCCGACCCTAACCTTGCATGTCAAGGTCGGAAAATCGATTGGGGAGGGAAAATGGAGAACTTATTTTTTTGCCTCTTAGGCAGCCATGCTGGCAATAAGTTCTTGAGCATTAACATTGGCTGGGTCAATACCAAGCACAGCTTCCAAGTGCGCTTTGGCTTCGTCATGGCGACCCAAGGAAATCAAAATCCCTGCAAGGCTTACTTGAATGGCATTGGATTCAGCAGAAACTTTCATGCTCGTTTCAAGTGCAGGTACTACATCTGCAAGACGTCCTAAATGATAACCTTCGCGTACAAGACAATTTAAGGCAATCATGTTTTCAGGGTTAAGGTCAAGAGCGCTTGAGAAGCTGTCATAAGCCGCTACATGATCATTAAGTTCCATATGAACAAGCCCAATTCCGGTAAATGTCTTGTCGCTTTGCTCAATGCTATGTGCTTTTGTGTATAATATCAAAGCTTCGTCAAGCTTGTTGCGCTGAACTGCTATGGTTGCCATTCCAAGATACGGAGCTGATTGGGTGCCACCATAGGTCACAGCTTTACGATAATATTCTTCAGCCTTATCAAGGTCGCCCATAAATAAATAGCATTCGCCTAATTCTTTGTTAATTTCATAATCTAAATGGCTCATAATATCCTCCCCAAGGATTAATGTTTTGCAGTTATGCGACTGACCCTCTGTCATGTGCCGCGTTAGTTAATTATCCTAATGCACATGCCATGCCAAAACATTTATCTCTTGATTTTTATGGATTTTTAAGTTTCAAACCAGAAATGAAGGAAAAAAATACCCGGAAATTTTCTGCAAGAGGATGAAAAAATTGCACCGATACATGCTATTTCGCCAAACGACAAGCAATGAAACGGTGCAAAACTTAATTTACAGCGAAACGCCGGCATAGATGCGCTTTAGCATCTCCCCAAGCACGGCATGTTCGT
>CAYJJP010000282.1:0-3514 GCA_964370525.1 uncultured Desulfovibrionaceae bacterium
TTTTCCAAAAAGGTCCCTCCCCCAAGAAAATTTTTACAAAATTAGAATCACGTGCATAGAATTCACCTGTCAAATTCACCCGTCAACTGCGCTTCTTATCGTCAAAACTATGACTACTAAGCATAAATCCTTCTGTCACGCCTCCAAAATCAAAAATTAATACATACAATTTCAGCACATTACAACTTTGGAACACTCATTGCTAAGGAATTTGTAAATTATGTATACTGCAAAGTTCAGGAGGATCCCATGAAAGGTCTATATTCATCGCAAATCGAATTGGTCGGCAAAGTGTTAGATATGCGTTTGCAACGCCAAAACGTCATTAACAGCAACTTAGCCAACGTAAATACCCCAAGGTATAAACCACGCGAGCTTGAATTTGAGGCAGAATTACAAAAAGCACTTGGGCTTGACATGAAGGGCAACATGGCACGCACCTCCGGTGAGCACATGCCCACAGCCTTTACCGCCAACAATTTCCAACCCGATTGGCACAAGCAAATCAAGCCCCGTACCATTCACGGCGAAGATAGAGTCAATATGGATAAAGAAATGGTAAAACTTGCTAAAAATCAGTTGCAATACAATGCCTTAACGCAAATTATTCAAAAGAATTTTGAAGGCTTAAAAACCATCATCTCAGAAGGGAAACAATAATGGACTTTATGACAGCTCTTGACATCAGCGCATCTGCCCTATCCGCAGACCGCACGCAAATGAATGTCATCTCCATGAACCTTGCCAACGCCAAGACCACACGCACAACGCTTGGCGGCCCTTACAGAAGACGCACTGTTATTCGCGAGGCGACCAATGTTGATGACCCTTTTTCAAAACACATGCGTACCGCTCTTGACCGAGAGTTAAAAGGCGTGCGAGTTGCCGCTGTTTCCATTGATAGCCGCCCTTTAAAGCAAGTCTATCAACCGGGACATCCCGACGCCAATGCCGATGGGTATGTATTTTATCCCGACATCAACGTAGTGGAAGAAATGGCAAACTTAATGACGTCACAGCGTAATTACGAAGCCAACGTCAGCACCATGGACGCTGTTAAACAAATGTATCAAAAAGCACTAGAAATAGGTAAATAAATTCATATTTTAGGAAACAAAGGAGTTAGAAATGAGTAATAATAACATGGGCATGGACGCATATAGCAAGGCGTTACAAAATTTTGGACATACAGAAGCTAACCTTAAGGAATCAACCGTTGGTTCAGCCGGTGGCAGCAAAACATTTGCAAGCATCCTTGACCAAAGCCTTTTGCGTGACAGCGTAGACAAGGGTGAAAATTTTGGTGCACATGCCGATTTAATTAAGGCACAAGTGGCGCAAACTTTGCCAACGGTAAACCCGAATTCTTTTGGCGAAACAGTGTCCAATAGCGTTGATAAATTAAACGCATTGCAAGCCGAAAAAGCCTACGCCATTAACGATTTTGCTTCCGGCAGATCGCAAAATGTGCATGAGCTTATGATTACTTTGCAAAAAGCAAGTGTTGCCATGAGTTTGACCAGCGCCGTTCGCGGTAAGGTCATGGAAGCTTACAAAGAACTCAGTCGCATTACTTTCTAAATATTTCATAATTCATAAAACTAACGGAGCTATATCATGCAAAAACCTGACTTCAAACTGATTGGCGAAAAACTCAAGGATGTATGGGGAAATTTCAGCCTTACCCAACGCATGATTATTTCTGGTGTTGCCGTCCTCACCATAGTAGGATTCATTTTTTTGACAGTTTGGGCAAATAAGCCAACTTATCAAATGCTTTATGCTAACTTAAGCCATGAGGATGCCAGCCGCGTGGTGCAAAGTTTGCAGAAAGACAATGTCCCCTATGAGCTTGCAAACAACGGTACTTCCATCATGGTTCCGCAAGAGCAAGTCTATGATTTGCGCATCAAGATTGCCGGAGAAGGTAATCTTGTGGGACAAGGCATTGGTTTTGAAATATTTGACGAAACAAAGGTCGGCCAAACTGACTTTGTACAAAAAATTAATTACATGCGTGCCTTACAAGGCGAGTTGGCACGCACCATCAGCGCCTACCCAAACGTCGAAACAGCCCGTGTGCACCTTGTTATGCCCCAACGGTCGCTTTTTGTGGAAGAACAGCAGCAACCTTCAGCTTCTGTAGTCTTAAAATTAAAAGAAAATGCCAGAAAACCCGATGGCAAAGAAATTCAATCCATAGTCAATATGATGCTCATGTCGGTGCAAGGGCTTAATAAGGCTCACTTATCCATCACCGACAGCCGTGGCGCAGTGCTTTTCCGTCCGGAAACTGACACCCTTGCCGGCGTTTCATCCACGCAAATGGAACACAAACTGCGTGTGCAACGTGACCTTGAGCGGCGCATCGAAGAAATGCTCATCCCCGTTTTCGGCCCGGGTCGTGTGGTGACCAAGGTCAACGCCGACATGGACTTTAGCCAAAAAACCATACGTCGTGAAATTTTTGACCCTGAGCAAAGTGCCGTGCGTTCAGAACAACGCAGCGAAGAAACCCAAAAGGGTCAGGCCAACCTTGAAGCCGGCTCACCGGACGTAAACTTCCGTGGTGATGGCATCACAGGTTCCGTATCCACTCAAGACGGCAGCCGTGAAACACGCACCACCAACTATGAAGTAAACAAGGAAGAGCATAATATCATTGCCAACGTAGGCGATGTGCAGCGTCTTACCGTATCGGTTATTCTTGACGGTACCTATCAAAAAGTTGACGATGTTTGGACATATGTTCCACGTACCGAAGAAGAAATTAAGCGTGTGGAAAGTCTTGTGGCCAATGCCGTGGGTCTTGATACCAAGCGTGGCGATGCTTTGGAAGTCAGCTCCGTACCCTTTAATGACAGCGAACCACCGGCAGAACCCAATATGGCCAGCGTTATAGTTGACTATGCCGACCGTTTAGGGCAACCTCTCTTAAACGCCCTGCTCGCTTTCCTTTTCTTGATGTTGGTGGTACGCCCCGTGGTGCTAGCCCTTATTCGACCAAAGGTGGAAGCCGGGGAAATGGTTGAAGGACTTGAAGGTTTACCTTCTGCCGAAGAACAACTTGCTCTTTATGAAGCTCTAGAAGAAGCTGCTCGCGCCGAAGAGCTTGGCGCAGGCAATGACGAAGACGAGTTGATGATCTTCAAAGATGTGGAGTCATTGCGTGTGCACATCTTCAACCTATCCGAACAACATATGGATCAAGTCATAGTTATAATGAGAGGATGGATACGAGATGACGAAAGAGTCCGTGCTTAAAATCATAGCCCTTGCCAAAAAAGGGGATGCCAATGCCATAAACCAACTGAAAGAGATTAGACAGTCACAAAAAGCCACCTCACGCCGTGTGGAAGAGCTTAGATTGCGCCTTTTGCAGCTCACCGAGAGACATTGGGAACAAAGCGTAACCATCATTAAAACATGGCTTGCTAAAGATAGTGATTAGTGGGCAGTGCACGGCATTCTAATTTGTGATATTTTTTGTGGGGGGAACTTTTGCTTGCGCCAA
>CAYJJP010000283.1:0-3508 GCA_964370525.1 uncultured Desulfovibrionaceae bacterium
ATCAAGACAATGCTGAAATCTTGAAAAAATATGGCGCAAAGTAGACATTTTTGCATAGAATAAAATATTGCACTCCGCTTGTTTTTAGAGTATTCGCTCACCCTAGGATATTTTGTTCAAAAAAGCGAACTTAGCTTTGATATTTTCGGTGAAACCTTAAATTCACCCTCACCTATAAATTACAAGCTTCAGAGCACAAAACAGGTACGGCTTGTTTGGCGCACTGAGTTATGAGTTTTAAATGAAAGAAGTACAACTATTTACCGATGGCTCTTGCCTTGGCAATCCGGGCAATGGCGGCTGGGCGTGCATTTTGCGCTTGCAAGACATTGATTATGAAAAAGAATTTTCAGGCGGTTTTAAAAATACCACCAACAACCGCATGGAAATGCTGGCCGTTATTGAGGGATTGCAAAAATTAAGCGAACCTTGCAAAGTGCAAGTTTTTTCTGACTCACAATATGTATGTAATGCCATTGAAAAAAAATGGTTGTACGGATGGATGAAGAAAAACTGGATTAAATCCGACAAAAAACCTGTGAAAAACAAAGACTTATGGCAGAAAATGTATCCATTGCTCAAAGAACATAAAGTTACGTTTAATTGGGTACGAGGCCATGCCGGTCACGCCGAAAATGAACGCTGCGATATACTGGCAAAAAACGCCGCTTCCTTAAAAGGCAACCCTGAGGACGTGGGACGAGCGCTGAATGAGTAAGATTTTGTGATTGGGAATGCTCCCCCCGCCACTTCGTGCCACCCCCCTCTAGGAGGGGGGCTTTTAAGCTGGCGCACCGCCATTGCTTACTAAACTGACGGAGGGAGTTCCCGGTAAATCAACATATTACCAAACATAAAAACATGAACGACAAAAACACAATTATCCCCACAGTCATGGAGCGCCTTGCCAAGCTGCAAAAAGGACAATGCCTTGACATGCGCACATTTAAGCGTAATCGTTCCGTAGCCATCATCTGCACGGGATCTGATAATTTCAACGTTATCGAGCGCGGCTTTCACCAAGAGTCATGGGAAAACCTCACCGCAGAAAAAATCAAGCGTCTGCTCAAAACCCTACTCAAACGAGAATTTCCGCGTAGCAATAAAATTCGTCTGTATACGCTGGACTCATTTGAGAATGCTGATGTTAACCGCATGGGGCACGGTTCAGGACGTTTCGGCAATTGAGCAGTCGTCACTAAAAAGACATTAATGATTTAAAATAAAAGAGTTTTATAGCGTTAAAATACATTTTTTTGTAACTACTATCAAAACACTAACTATATGATATATAATATAAAAAATAATACTTCAAAATAAACACCAAGTCTTTCTACGCTTGCACTCAAAAATCTTAAGCAAGCGAGCCGTGAGGCGCGTTAGAATTCTCATATCAGATATATGCGCAAAATTCTTTGCTTGTAATTAATTTCTTTTTAGCTTAGCGTTTCCCCCGGTTAATCATCTTTAACTGTATTAAAATATAAGGGAGATTGAAAATGAAACTAACTAAAATGTTTCTACTTTTGGCTGTTATGTTGACAAGCTTTGCATTTGCAAATGAAGCAGAAGCACAGCGTCGCTTGTTTGTTAAGAATAATACAAACGAAACTATCTATGTAGCATATTCTTATTTGAATCAGCACAATGTATGGGAAAGAAGGGGCTGGCAAGAAATTAAGGCAAGGGGTCAACTACGCTATACAATGAACAGTAATAACAATACTATGTATGTATATGCACGTTCACAAAGCAGAGAGTGGCAAGGTTATGAAGGTGATCCTAATTCGATTTGGTTGACAGTGGTTAACAGAACTTTCATGGTCAAAGGAAATGCAAACCCTTCAGGCCCCGGACAGCGTAGTGTCCTTTTTGAATGCTTAAAAATTGACAGTGGCACTGACTTTCATGTCAATTATAATGCTGGGCAGTATCACGATTAATTCCAAATTATCTTGAAAGCCCGGTCAAAACTTGGTGGGTATAAAAATTTCAAATTGAAATTACTATAACCCATGCCGGGCACACCAAAAAAAGTGCAAAGCCTTTTTCAAGACCTTGCACAAATATCCTCACATCATTAGCAAGAACAATAATAATTATTTCTTAAAATAGTCAAAGAGCTGTTGAGCTTGTTTAGACCTAACTTCCTTACCGGAGTCATTGGCCTGAGCATCCGCGACAGGATATTTGCCTCCGCTTTCAACGGCAGCAATTTTCCTTTCCAAAGTAATTTTCTCTCTTTCAAGCTTTTCTTTGATATACGCAATTTCCTTACCAATAAACGCTTTTTGGTGAGGATCTTCAGTAATCTTCATCTCTTCTTCTCTAAGAGTCAATTCTTCATTAAGCAGTGATATGCGCACAAAAAATACTTTTTGTATGCTTTCAATCTTGCTAGTTCTTTCTTGTAATTCTTCAAGCGCAACTTTTTGCTCTGCATTTTGCGCTTCACTCGCCACGGGGATGCCTAAAAGACACATAATAAGTAGTATTTTCTTCATGGCGCACAGTAAGTCATTTTTATATAATTGGCAAGCTCTTTTACAAAATTAAGTTTAATATTATTTAATAAAAGGCCTTTGCACAATACATGTACAAAGGCCTAAATTTTATAATAAAATTTAAAACCTAGGGTCTGAAAGTATACTCATATTTTGAGTAATCGCCAGTATCAATATACTTAAAAGGTACAGTTTCAAGACCCTCACCCTTTGGGTGTGCGGGAAGAGTTACCTTAAATTCATCTTGTACGATGGGAATGCCCTTAGTCTTAGGGTCTTTTTTGTCACCTCCCCAAACAAGATTTTTATCTCCTTGGCCATAAAGGTAAATATTTGGAGCATCTACTGTTAGCTCAATAAAATCTGATTCGTTTGGCTCAAAAGTCCACCAACCTTCGGTTATCCAATCCTTACCTTGCATATAACACACAGCTACGCTAATAGCTTCCGAAGCCTTGTTAGTTATTGTTAGGGATAATTTTTTTGCCTCAGCAACGTTGGCCGTAGCTGCAACAACGCTAAAAACAAAGCAGAAAACATAAAGTAAAACTGTTTTTTTCATGTAAGCCTCCTAATGAAAATGATGTGAGTCTTTACTACCCTCTCCGCAAATGAATTGTCAAGAAAATTAAAGAGACGTCGATTATTTTCTCCGGAAAGAAAAGGCATCCCCCATTTAACAATATGAATTAAAAAACATTTTTTACTTAGCGGAAGAAATATCACCGACGTCTTTAATTTGACATGCGGAGCAAAAAAAGGCATTCTTACAATTATTTCCTCTAGAGGGGAAGGGCTCCACCCCTCCACCCCGACTACAAGAGCGGGGGATAATCCCCTTGCAAATCCTTTTGCGTTTTTATTTTCAACACATGAAAATAAAACGAAATAAGCTACATTTTAAGTTAACATGCTTTATTGAAACATATTTAGTTAGTAGTTTTGCTATACTTCCAATTGTTTGCGCAACAAAGTCATTTAAGGACTTATAAAGGAGATTATAA
>CAYJJP010000284.1:0-3491 GCA_964370525.1 uncultured Desulfovibrionaceae bacterium
ACATATATTTCACCCTATAGATAATTATACAATAAAATAAGGAATTAGACAAATATTTAATTTATAATTTATTTATTAAATCTAAGTACATCTGTTCATATTCATCTTGTGATTTTTTACAAGTATCTATTAAATAATTTTTATTTGAAGGATACTTTTTTAATCCTCTTAAATAATAATCTTTATCTTCATTAGTTATAATAAAAGGAATTATATTATTTTTTAAACACTCTTTAAACATTATTATTCTACCTACTCTACCATTACCATCAGTAAATGGGTGAATTAACTCAAATTTATAATGAAAGTCTATTATATCTTCTATTGTTATATTAGATAAATTATTATAATCATTTAGTAATTTATCTAATTCTTTTTCTACATTTTCAGGGGTTGAAGTTTCTATTGGATTAATTATTCCAATAGAATTAGATTTAATTTTAAACCCTTGGTAATTAAAATCTTTATTATAAGAATCAGTAGTATTACTTTTTAATATTATATTCATCTTTATTATCATTTCTTTATTTAAAATTTTATTATAATTATTTAAGATATAATCAAATAATTCAAAATGATTTTTCATTTCTATTAAATCATCTTTATCTATATCAATTTCTTCAAGTAAAAACTTATTTTTAAATAATTCTTCTGTTTGGATTAAATTAAGAGTAGAACCTTCTATTTTATTTGAATTATATGAAAAATTAGTTTGAGTGTAATAATATATATTATTTTTAATATTATTATCTTTTTGATACTTAAGTATTGTAATTAACTTTTCAACCATAACATCTTCTCCTTAAATTAAGTTTATCAAATATTAATTTATTACTCAAGTAAGATTTTTTATTAAATTATAATTATTACTATGTTTAATATAACTATTAAAGGTTTTAATAGTTATATATTTATCGTTAGATAAATATAATCTTAATTTAAATCTTTTATAATTAATTCTTTTAATTAATAGATGATCTTCATATATTTTATAACCACAAAATACTATTCCTCTAGTATTAGGAAAGTAGTTACTTTTATAATTTAGATTAAGATTTAGTTTTTCTTTTAAAAATTTATTTATATTATTAAATATATTTTTAGCATCATCTTTAGTTTTTGTTAATATAATAAAGTCATCCATATATCTAAGATAATATTTTATTTTTAATACTTCTTTAATATATTTATCTAGTTCATTTAAATAAATATTAGCAAAGTACTGAGAAGTATAGTTACCGATAGGTAACCCTTCTTCTTCATTGTTTTCATAAATTAATTTATATGTAAAGCTTAATAATTCTTTATCTTTAATATCTCTTTTTAAAATATTAAATAATATTTCTTTATCTATTGTATAAAAAAAATTTCTAATATCCATTTTTATAATATAATAATTCTTATATTCTTTATACATTAATCTCATATAATATTGTAGTTTTTTTACTACTTTAATATTTCCTTTACTTGGAATACAAGCATAAGTATCTGTTATAAATCTATTTAAATAATATGGTTTAATAAATTCTTCTATATACCATTGATGAATAATTCTATCAATTAATTTTAATTTTCTTATTTCTCTTTTTTTAGGTTCATATATAGTAAATGAAGAATACTTAGATACATTATAATTATTATTTCTTAAATTATATACTAATTTAGAGATATTAACTTCTAAATTAGATTGATATCTTAATACTTCTAATCTATTAGTTTTATTTTTAATCGCTCTATAATATGCTTTTAGTAATAAATCAAAAGTGATTTTTTCACTAAACTTTATTTTATTTGATTTCATAAGTATTTTTTAAACCTTCAATTACATTATAAATATTTAGTAATTTATTACTAAATGATTTATAATTATTTATATTTATATATTTCATTTTATAACTTATTCTTATATATAAATTAAATACTTTTAATAAAGTATCTAATTCATTCAAATAATATTTTCTTTTTAAATTAGTTCTTTCTTTTTGAAAATAAATAACTATATTAATTATTTTATTAAGAGTAGTTTTAATATCTGATACAAGTGAAGTTCTTTCACTTTTAGGATATTTAAGTACTAGTGTATAAGTATAATAAGTTAAGTCTTCTATTTTTTTATATAGTATAAATTTCTCTAACATAATTCACCAAAAAAAAGAGTTCCACTCTTTTTCCATAAATAATAATATTCAGATATTCTTACTAACCATTATTTATTCTTCCCTTTACTACAGTTTATAGTAGGATAAATACTTGTACAAATAGAATATTTCGTCTCCTTAAAGATTTACTTTATATTTATTAATTGTACTCTAGGGCTGACCGAAAACTGTTGTTGTTGTTGTCATTACCATTGTTACTGTTGAAGTTCGCGAGCCCGGCATTGGAATTATTGTTGTAGTTACCACCTCTATTGAACCAGGGGTTACTCAAACTTTGGATTAAATTAGTATTTACCCTTATATCTTTTTAGATATAGATATTAATTCTTCAGTAGTTAAAGTTTTTAATTTATTATGAATAGTCACAATAATATCTTTTCTTATACCTTCATTTTCTTTTGATATTTTTAAATATTCACTATAATTATTAGGTATAAATTTATAATTTATATCATTTAATAGATAACTAATAGATAAATAATTTAATCTATCTATAATATTTTTTATATTAGATGAAGGAAATACTACTTTAATATATTTTTTTGTATAAATTAATTTATAATTAAATAAATAATTCATTATTAAAGCATCATCATTAAAACAATTATAAAAGTATCCACTATTTACTATATTAATCATATACTACCTCTTTAATATCCTCTTTTATTATATATGATAATTCCTATAATATTAAAAAAAGTTCCTGCCATGAACATTTTTAAAATTTTGTAATATTATAGTGTACAATTTTCATATGAATATGAGTTTTTTAAGAGATGAATTTAATTTAGTTCAAAAAGATTTATCTAAATATTTAGGGATAGATAGGTCTTTTTATTCAAAACATGAAACTATGGATTTTAAAGATTATTTAGAGGCAAAAACTAAAGTATTTATTAAACTTGCATTATTATATAATGTAAGACTTGAATATATATTTGGTTTATCTTCTATAAAAGGCGAGTTTATTATTGATGATGAAAAAGAATTAATAAAACAATGTAATATTGATCCATATTTATTAAAAAAATTAAGATTAGAAAAGCATAAGTATGATTATGACTATAGTGAAGGGAGTAAGAAGTGAAAAGCTTCTTTTTATTTTATTTATATAAGTGTATATTAAACCTTAACGAAATAACTAAAGTTATTTTATTAGTTAATTAATAAGATATTATAGCTAAAAACAAGAATTTTAAAAGCCAACTCCTTCGTCGTTGGCTTTATATCACGTTCATGAAAAAAGATAAATCTTTTTACTTTCACGCTCTTTTCAGTTAGTTGGGATGAGCAACCTTATTCTCTACCTCTTTCCTTCCTCAAATGCCCTTT
>CAYJJP010000285.1:0-3490 GCA_964370525.1 uncultured Desulfovibrionaceae bacterium
CAAAAGTTCCCCTTCCCCCCTCACAAAAAAATAATAAATCAGTGTATCCTTAAAAATAAAGCAATAATGTTTTCATGTGAATACAATATAATTTACTGGAGATGCTATGTATTTTGAATATGGAGATAAAGAGTTGGCATATTTGTCAAAAAAAGACAAGAAGCTTGGGCAAGCCATACAGCAAATTGGAATGATTCAAAGAAGACTTGACGAGGATTTATTTTCTTCTGTGATTCATCATATCATAGGCCAGCAGATATCTATTGCTGCGCAAACAACTGTTTGGAAAAGGATGCAAGCCTTGTTGGTGGAGGTGAGTGCAAAGAGCATAGCCGGTGCTGAAATTGAGGCTTTGCAAAAATGTGGCATAACATTTCGCAAGGCTGAATACATAAAATCTTTTTCGGAAAGCGTGCTGAATAATGAAATTATTTTAGAGGAATTGCACGCAAAAAGCGATGCGGAGGTGATTAAAATCCTTTCGTCCATTAAGGGGATAGGGGTATGGACGGCGGAAATGATTATGACCTTTAGCATGGCAAGGCCGGATATTCTAAGTTTTGGTGACTTAGCTATTTTGAGGGGAATGCGTATGCTGTATCGCCATAAGGAAATTACGCCGCAACTCTTTGAAAAATATAAAAAACGTTATTCACCCTATGCTACCACGGCGGCTTTGTATTTGTGGGCCATCGGAGGGGGAAAAATCCTTGATTTGACTGATCCAAAGCCGCCAAAAAAGAAAGCATAGCAGAGAATGAAAGCGCCTTGAGAGGTTTGTGAAGGGGGGAGGGGAAGTTTTTAGCCAAAGCTCGAAGTTGCTGCAAAAATCCCCTTTTCTCCTTCAATAATACTACTTAACCCTTTCGTTAATAAGCTGAACATAATGCTTTGAAAGCCCGTATAGTTGCATAATTTTTTCATCAAGCAATGCATGTTTTTCAGCTAAGTATTGTGGTGAATCTGTGTCTAGTATCGTATTAACAATGTTGATTATATCTGCTTGTTGTTCAAGCTTAATGAGCGGCATTGGAATGCTTTCAAGATGAGATTTTAAGATTTTAACAGAATTATATGTCTTTTGCATAAAAAATTGCACCACAGCTGAGTTAAGTATTGCTAAAATATATTTAATATGCACATTTTTTATACGAGGAACTATAATATTACAACTGTTCAGGGTTAGAGTTTGTGTATTATCATAAGCAAAGGCAAGTTTTTTACTTATGAATTTATATACAATCTTCTCATCTGCCCTATAAATATGCTCGGGGGCAACTTGTTGAAAGTTTTCGGGTACAAATTTAATGAACTTTGTTGCAGAAGTATATACATATTTTTTTATGTCGCTTCCTTTCAAAATGGGTTCATACCCTTCATCAGCTTCTCCAGAAAGAAGGTTGTCATTATTACCGGTTACAATGCCTAGAGCAAACAGTGCATTATTTTTTAGGGTAAATGGATTTTCAACTGCTTTTATTTGAGAAAGACAAGCATACTCTTCGTCCGTCACGTTAAACGACCATTCTGCGTTAATAAAATCTCGAGGTTTACTGATAATAAAACTGTTATTCTTTTTTGAAACAGAGCAAGCTTGAAACAGCTCACGCGATTGCTTTTTCATGCCCAGTAAAATGGAAGGGCAATGCACATCACCAAAAACTTCTCCAAGATATTCAACAAAGCAAAAAGACATGCACTGTGCCACAAATAGGCGTATCGCCTTATGTGTTTTGACATTCAAAATAGACTCAGGAAGGACAAAGGAAAGCAGCGCATCTGCTGATAACAGTGAGATGCCTTTTTCTATAAATAAGCTGTATGATTCTATGTTATTGCTTGAGCATGATTGAAACTTATCCTTGAGTTCTTGCTTTTCAAAATCGTTGTAAGCATATCCCCAAGGAGGATTTCCTATAATTATATCATATTTTTCTTGAGTCTTATGAGATAAAAAATCCGCACAAATAATATTTTTATATAAAATATCAATGTCTATATCATCTAGCGCTAAAGCAAGGTTTATTCGTGCAATAAGAACACTGATGCTATCAACGTCCATACCATAGAGGTGCTTAATATCAGCATCTTTCTCTGTCATTAAGATGAGAAAATTTCCCGTCCCGCAACAGGGATCGAGTATTTTAGAATTTTCAATTTTTTTTATTTCAAAAGATTTTTCTATCAACTTTTTTGCAATTACGAGGGGTGTATAATAACTGCCTGTCACTTTTCGTTCGGCCATAGTTCTTAATGATAAATACGAAAAACCTAAATTATCTTGTCCCAATTTATGTACAAAATACATATCAAGGATTTTACCAAGCTTCGACATAGCCGGAAGTTCTTTTGGCAATAAATCAGTTATGAGCCTGTCTATTTTTCCAAAGCTGATTTTTTTTTGTATGAATAGTTCCACTAAATTATTAGAATTATAGCGAACTCCGAACTTTTGCGCAAACGATTGCAAAGCAAAATTTGACAAGATAACTCTTACTTCATCATTATTGAAAAATTTTGCATCTTCAAAAGCAAGCAGCACATCTAAAGCATGAACAAGGTTTTGATTATCAATATAATTTTTATATATTTTTAATTGGATTTGCTTTTTTTTATTCCTTCTGGACTTTAAGATGGTCGTTTTGTCAGAGCAGATATTGTTGAGCATTTTCTCTATGCAGTCTCGAGCAAAATAATATTGTTTTTTGTGCGTGCAGTAGGGTACTATTTTATTAAGCTTTATCCAGTTTTTAGCTGTAGCACGAGATATTGACAGAAACTCACATACTTCACTAAGCGACATGTACTTCTGAGAAGTTAAAAACTCTGTGGCTTGCAAGGGCATTTCGGCTATTTTAATATTCTCTATCTTAGACATATTATATACTTTTGAAAAATTCTTTCGAATGCTTTATATTACAGAATGTTACTAAAAGCGTAATTTGTTTCGCCTTATTTTCAACTTGTTGAAAATAAGGCGCGATAGGATTTCCAAAGGGGATTATCCCCCTGCTCTCGTAATCGGGGTGGAGGGGCAGAGCCCTTCCCCTCCGGAGGAATTAATCAGCGTTTCCTTTACCTTGGCTGTGTCGGCATTGTGTTCTTTCCTTGCTTTTTCTGGTGAAGCACCATACAAAACAAATGGGCAGTCCTCCGAGTTCAAGCAAGGAGGATATGCTTATGGAGCATTTTCTGCTAGATATTCTTGCTATGATAATAGCAGGAATTATTGTGGCTTTTGTGGCAAATTTGTTTAAGAACAAGTAACCACAAGAATCAAGCCCGGCAGGACTAACCTCCATACCGGGCTTGATTCTTGTAACATTCATATGATTACAGGGGGATTGCCCAAGGGCAGGGGGTGTATCAGCACTTCCTGCCCAACCTGTACTTATTTAAATATATGCGCAAAAATGCTTTGTCAAGTCCTTTGTGGTGTAAAATTATATTTGAATTTTCCATATTTACACGCTATTACTAAGGAATAAAT
>CAYJJP010000286.1:0-3481 GCA_964370525.1 uncultured Desulfovibrionaceae bacterium
TACAAAATTAACACATTATAAAATGCTATTGGAGCAAATTCCCTCGAATTGCTGATTCCGTTTTCCCGTAGCGCGTAGGTTTCGTAAATTTTTTTATTTTATTTTCAACTACAGCTTCTCTTAACCAATCACTAGCTTGTTTTTTATTTAGGGAGAATATATCTGCAATTTCTTCAAGAGTCAGGGGAGATGAAACTCTTTCTAAAAACAATGTGACAAATGTGGTATAAAGAGCAGTTGTCACATCAATGAAAGGAAGAGGCGCATCTTCCTGAGGCTTCACCTGTATTTCCTGTTCAACCTTAGGGTGACATTGTGTAGATGGCATTATATTTGTTATTTCAGAAGTTAATGAAAGCAGTGATTGTTGTACAGTGTTTTCACTTGCGGGCGGCACAAATGTTTTTGCTACTTCTTGTAGACTTTCGAATAAATTTTCTGAAGATGAAACTTCAGGCCATGGGCGTGCGCCAAGTTCTAAGAGTTTGGCATTGCCTTGAGGAATATTTTTTTCATGGCGAACAAAAAGAGGCCGTGCATGCGGTCTTTTTAATTCTTCTTTGGCACCGCTCCATGTTCCGCCTTTTTCAAAATCTGCACTCACAATAAGGCCGTAGTCTGCCATGGCATAAATGAGCTTGTTTCTTGCCATGGCTGTCCCTACTGAAAAAGACGCTTCGGGGTTAAAAGGCGAGATAAGTAATAGTTGCCCATGAGCCAAGGCCTTACGCACTGATTTCTCTAAACTTTTATGAAATAAGCTATCTGCTAAAACACCAATGGCTACGCCTCCGAGTTCCAGAGTTGTGTTCATGGCTATGCTGTCAACACCTTTTGCTCCGCCCGAAACAATAGGAATTTTATTTTGTGCGCAAAGCGTAGCTACTTGGCGTGTAAAGTCACTGCCTTCATCATCTATAGTACGAGAACCTACAATGCCCAGCCCACCGCCTTGAAGTAAAGAGCGATTCCCTATACCAAAGAGCAATGCCGGAGCTTGACCGTTGAGATGTTCTTTAAAACGCAAAGGATAGTCTGCATCACTACGACTTATAAGCCAAATGCCATTGCGTTGCCATTCTTCAATGGCAAAACCTAATTGTACGCCACGTCCCAGCAGAAGTTGTAGCCTTTGCTCTTCTATATGTGTACCTTGAGCAGCAGTACTCACAACTTTGGATTGTAATAGGTCTTTTGGGCGTAACTCAGCTTTCACTAACCATTGCACAAGATTATTGTATTCTTTTGTATTTAATGGCTGTATAAAGTCTTGTTTTTGTAAGTAGTTTTTCCCAAGAACACCACAAAGAAGAAAAGTTACTTTCGTATCCTCAGTTAGCATAATATCCATGTATCACCTAATATTAATCCATTTTGGGAGAATTTAACGCAAGCCCCATGGGGTACACAGCAGTACATCCTGCTTGACGTAGTAAAGCAGAGACAACCGTAAAAGTCCATCCTGAGTTTACAATATCATCCACAAGCAAGCAGGGACCTTTTACGTTTACCATGCATACTTCGTCAACGCTAAAAACACCATCAAGATTTTTTGCCTGATGATAGGAATTATCCATATCTTTTTGTTCACGGTTAGGCCTAACCTTAGCAATGCAGGCTACGAAAGGAAGCTTCAACGCATGGGCCAATTTTTGCGCAAAGTCTGGCACAAGATGAGGGCGATTGAGTGAAGGGACACAAGCCACCCATTGTGGCGGTAAATCAAGATTCCATTCTTGTAGCATGTTTACACAAGCAGTAACAAGTTCATCATCAAAAGTATTATGTATATATTTACCATCTGCTACCTTTTTCCCCCAACCGGCATCTCGCCAAAGACTTAAAATTCTGCCTTCTTCTGCCTGCTGCTCTTTGGGAATATTTACACCGGAAAATGTGTATTGTGAAAACATATTCTTTGCAGGCCATTTTTTCCGTGGATAGAGAGGTTGATACGCCCTACGCAAAAAAAATGCAGCTCGATTGGTAAGCTCTTGAGAGACTGTTTCATTCAATGCATTTTCTGGAGAACATGACGCACATTTTCCACAAGGGCTTGTTGTGGGATCGTCCAATGCCTTTTGCAAAAATTCCATAAGACAATGCTTTTCTGTCATATATTTTTGTATTTGCTCTTGTTCTCTGTGGCGAATAGCTGTTATGGCGTCTATATATTCTTGGTTGACTGTATAATTTTGTGCCAAAGCTGTGGCATGCCATTTTGTTTCAATTTTTGTTATGGGAGAAGGAGAATCAATGGAAAGAAATTTTAAGGTCTTCTCAATTTGACCTTGGCGTAAATTGAGTTTTTTTTGTATTTCCGGTATGGAAAGTCCGTTTTCGGCCTCATTTAATTCGTGAAGAATGCTTGCAATATGCATTTGTGGTGGAAATGCTTGCTGGATAAAATAGTTTGCAATGCGATCATCTTCTGCACCGCTTAAAAGCACCCCATAGGCTGTATCCACCGCACGTCCTGCGCGCCCTACTTGTTGATAATAATGAACCACCGATGACGGGCGTTGAAAATGTATAACAAAGCCTAAATCTGGTTTGTCAAAACCCATGCCAAGAGCCACTGTAGCCACAAGCACCTTTACTTCATTGGCAAGTAGATTTTTTTCTAGGTCTTCCCTTGTAATTGAATCTAGCTCTGCATGATAGGCTTTTGCCAAGATACCGTTTAATTGTAACCAATAAGCGACTCTGTTGGCATCACGTTGGGTCAATGTGTAAACAATGCCGCTACTCGGTAACAAGGGTATTGTTTGCGCAAGCCATGCCATGCGAGCAGCAGGATTTGGCATAATAATGTTTTGCAGTTGCAAACTTTTACGAACAAGAGTTCCCCTTTGTATGCTAAGTTCGGCTCCAAGCTGCTTTTGAATATCAGCTACAACTCTATTGTTGGCAGTGGCTGTGGTGGCAAGTACGGGAACATTGGCAGGAAAAGCTTGTAAAACACGCACAATACGGCGATAATCAGGTCTAAAATCGTGCCCCCAATCTGAAATACAATGAGCTTCATCAATAACAAAGAGAGCAACTTTTTTTGTAAGACCTGAAAGGACGTTTTGGACAAAATCTTCATTGGCAAGCCGCTCTGGGGAAATTAACAAAAGGTCAATATTGTTATGAGCTAATTCTTGTTTAATGTTTTGCCACTCTTCGCTATTTGTACTATTAATTGTACGTGCTGTAATGCCAATACGTTCTGCTGCATCAAGCTGGTTGCGCATGAGAGAAAGCAAGGGAGATATGAGTAAGGTAGGCCCATTTCTTTGTTGAGATTGCTGGCGTAAAAGCTTTGTGGCTAAAAAATACACCATACTCTTTCCCCAGCCGGTTCTTTGCACCACTAAAGTACGCTGTGTCTGTAAAAGAGATTCAATACTTTCCCACTGCCCAGATCTAAAAGTTACTGTGGTATCATTAAATGCTTTTTGTAAATACCTTAAAGCTTGACCTTTTATATCCATAT
>CAYJJP010000287.1:0-3472 GCA_964370525.1 uncultured Desulfovibrionaceae bacterium
ACATTAAAACCGCTTGTGAAATGATTGGTCACTCGGACATCAAAATGACAAACCGTTATACTCACCTTACCCAACTAGCGCAAAATAATATGCAGGACAAGCTAGCAAACTACTACGAGGGAAGGAAACGTAATGCCTAAAATGCACCCCATGCACAGCAAAAACCGTATAGCTTGGGTCATATTTGGGTCATGGAGCGATTTTTGACAAAAATCCACAAAAAAAGGATTCCATATCTGTATGAAATCCTTTGAAAATCTGGTCGGGATGAGAGGATTTGAACCTCCGACCCCTTGAACCCCATTCAATTCTATATCTACATGAACATTAGAAAAAATCATTACAAATTATTAAAATTTATAATTTAATTTTTTGAGCACTTCATACGGCGTCACTTTATATCAGATGCTTTCAGAGAAAAAGTTGTATATTTGTTGTATACACCTTTTCCCTTTTGTTGTATCTTGCCTTCACGACGAAAGTGCGATTTTAACTCGGAGGTTGAAGATATGCGCTATAAATGGGTGGCCTCAAAAAAGCATCGTGGTGTACGGTATCATCAACACGAAACACGCAAAAACGGCGTGAGGTACGATAGGCTCTTCGGCTTACGCTATCAATTTGGTGGCAAAAAATACCAATGCATTTTAGGCTGGGAGTCTGAGGGCTGGAGCGAAGCCAAGGCCGCTTTGGAATTTCAAAAGCTCAAAGAAGCCTACCTTCTTGGCGATGGGGCAATTTCTCTGCAAGAAAAACGTCAAATTGCCGAAAAAGAACGCTTAGAAAAAGAGCGTCAGCAAGAGGCAGAATCAAAGACGCTCATGAGCTTTGCTGATTTTTGGGAAAACGTCTATTGGAAGTCGCAGCAGCATAAGTCGCATGGCTCTCTCGTTGCCGAAAAGGGGCTGTATAATAAGTGGATTGCGCCTGTCATTGGCACAAAACCGCTCGTACAACTCATGCCGTCAGACTTGGAACAGATAAAGCAAAATATGATGGATGCGGGCAGAACGCCGTCAAGCATCAAGTATACGTTCGCCATTGTTTCGCAAGTATGGACTATTGCACGCAAAGAGAACCTTGTGGACATTGAAAGCCCCACGAAAAAAGTGGCGCTGCCGAAGCGTGACAATCGCCGCGAACGATTTCTGACGGAAGACGAGGCAAAGCTTTTGTTGGCACACCTCAAAAGGCAATCCATGCAGACACACGACATGGCTGTGCTGGCCTTGTACTGCGGCCTACGCTTTGGGGAGATTGCGGGGCTTGAGTGGCAAAGCGTTGACCTTGAGCGGCAAACCCTGTCTATCCGTGACCCTAAGTCCAAAATGAACAGAGTGGCATTCCTGCCACCTGTGGCTTTGACGATGCTCGAACAGCATAAGGCTTTGCTGCTGGAGGAGGGCAAAACTGCCAGCGGACTTGTTTTCCCTTCTCGCACCGGGGAACGCATGGCAAAAGTTTCCAACACCTTCCGCCGTGTAGCCGATGAACTCTTCAACGAAAACATCACCGACAACCGCCAAAAGGTCTGCTTCCATAGCTTACGCCACACCTTCGCCTCATGGCTGGTGCAACGTGGCGTTGACCTGTACAGCGTAAAGGAGTTAATGGGACATTCAGATTTTAAGATGACACAAAGATATAGCCACTTATCACCGGAGGGACTGCGGAAGGCGGCCATGGTGATTGGATATCCATAAAAATTTCAACTTGACTTTTGTAGCCGAACGGATACAGTATGAATACCATTTTGATGACAGAAGAATTTTTGACATGGCTTTCCGCTCTCAAGGATTTGAGGGCAAAGGCAAGCATTTTGACTCGCATTGACAGAGCAAAAAAGGGCAACTTTGGCGACCACAAGCGCTTGAATGAGGCCTTGTACGAAATGCGTATGACCATGGGCGCGGGCTATAGAGTGTATTATACGCAGCGGGGCGTGTGCATTTATCTGGTGCTTGCGGGCGGTGACAAAAAAACTCAATCCAAAGATATTGAGAAAGCAAATGCGCTTATCTCTCAATTATAAAGCTTTTTAAGAGGGAATGATGCAAAAAATTGCTACATATGAATATGATGCCGCCATATTTCTTGACAATGACGAACTCATTGCGCATTATTTGAGTGAGGCAAAGGATGACGGCTACGATACATTTCTTGAAGCTCTCGCCACAGTTGCCAGAGCAAAGGGTATGAGCGACCTTGCACAGAAAACGGGCTTGAGCCGTGAGAGCTTGTATAAGAGCCTCAAAAAGGGTGCCAATCCAAGGTATGAAACCATTGAAAAGATTTTATGTGCCTTGAATGTGAAGACGGCTTTTGTGGGAACAACTTGAGAAAGGACACTTGTTGTGTGCGCCTTGTAGGAAGAAAACATTTTATAGGATAACATTAGCAGTAAATACGTTGTTCATAAGAGGTATGAGGGATGAAACGTACAGAACCATTCATTAAATTTTTTATACAGAGGCTATTGCCACACCCGAATCTCAGGTATTTATTCAAAACACTAAATCTTATAATTTTTTTATTTTTTGCATATAAGGTCTTTGAACTCGATAATGATAATTTCTCTTTGTTTTTGGAATTACTTGTAGGTTTTTTTTCTTGGAAATATCCATGGGGCACGTTACCAACTGTAATTGTCCTTTGCATATCATGCTTTCTCCTTATTATTGCTCTGATTAAATCCGCTGTGACAAACTTCAAGCTTGAAGAAACATTAAAAAAAGCTGACTTATAAATAAGGGATAGCATATGATAGATTACCCTACAATTTTTATAATAATATTAAGCACGAATTTGTTTTTTATTGTTTGGAACAAAATATGGATAAGGGCATTGATTGAGTTAAGCAAGTCTATAATACGGCAACAGAAATCAAAGGTAGTATCATGGTTTCTTGAGAATGGTCACACATTAGGACATGAGGCGTATGAAAAATATGAGCTTTATATCGAATCTGCCATAGAAGAAATACATGTGTTAAAGTTATCGAAATTTACAGAAATTAAAGATAGACTCGATACTCTGAGAGCATATAGCGTATGGAGTAAAAATTATGGCGAAGAAATGTATCAAACAATTAGAAAAACAGAAATTGTAGTAATAAACACATTTTATATGCAATCTTTCCTTAGAAACCCATTAACTGCCTTGGGAGTATTAACAGTAGTTTCAGTGTTAATAGTTGTATCTATTGTTGACTTTGTTACTTTAAAAAGATTCAACTTTGGAGCATTTTGCAAAAATTTCTTCAAAAAATATATTTTTGTAGAATAAACCTATCACTGTGACTATATCATGCACTAGTGCCTTGCTTCGTCTAAAAATTAAGGAAAAGCTGATTAAATAGAATTACAGAAAACCACCCCGTCAGCTCCGCTGCCACCCCTCCGCGGGAGGGGAATTTAGGCGATAGATTTTCACAGTAAAACAGCTATTTTAAATTCCTATTATGAAGATTAGA
>CAYJJP010000288.1:0-3460 GCA_964370525.1 uncultured Desulfovibrionaceae bacterium
AAGCGGAGGTGGTTTGCATGAAAAAAAGTACCAAAATTTTCTTGGCTCTTGGAATCGTTGCGGTAGTTGCTGTGTTTGGAGGAATTTTATACATTGAAATTCAAACAGAAAACATCCTTAAACAAGAACTTGCCAAAAACCACATTACCGTTGAAGAAATTGATTATAGCCATATATTCAATACCTTAGAGTTTAAAAATCTGAAGGGATCCCTCCCCACAAATCCAAACTTCAAAATAACTATCGAACATCTTTTACTAACATCACCAAACCTGCAGTCATTTAACCCACAAGGCGAAGCACACCCAACGGTTGCCGAAGAAATCATTGGCAAAAACATGGCAATTTCCTATGAATTAACGAATAAATCCTTCCAAACAAACATGGCACAAGTGCACATCAAGGGTTATCGCCAAAACATTGGTAGAATGACTATGGCCACTAATAATATGTATTCCGAAGATTTTTTCCGCGAGCTTTTCAATGCTTATTATGACAGTTTTGAATGTTTGGACATAGTTACTACCAGTACGCTTTTAGGTTCTGAAAAAAATACCACTAAACGCACTCTTTTAAAAGGCGTTACTCCAAACGGCATCGAATTATATGCACTGGAAGATATGACCACCATAAGCGACCAAGGGCGAGTGGGGACTTTTTATACGGATATTAAAAGCTCAGAAGTTAATAATATTAAATATCCTTCACCACAACTTATGTCAAAACTTTACGCCTTTTTCCAAGCACAACAAACAACAAAGGAACAGAAGCAAGAATTGTTGACGCTTATAGCACAGTATTTTCAAGGCGGCATGAATAATAACCTAAAAGTGCAGAACTTTGACACCGGATTCTATAGAGAAAATAAAAAAGACAGTATCTTTGCCTTGAAAGAATTAAGCTTGCAAAGCCAATATGATCAAAATACCAACAAGGGCTATGCGCTTTCACTGGATATTTTGGGACTGCAAGCCAACGTGGCCGCAGTGGACAAAACTCAAATGCTTGCCATAGTCAAATCCATGCTAAAAAGCCCCATTATCCAAGGCGATATGTCCATTAAAAGCACTTTTCACCACAAGAACCAGCTAAGCTCAATAGCCTATACCTTCAAAAGCCCAATGCTTGGAGAGCTCATGTCATCTTGGAGCTTTATGCTACCTTGGGCTAACGACAAAGAGATGCTGACAGCTCTTGCGGACAATGCCGACATGCAGAGCATTTCCCAAGCAACACTCACCAAGGATATGCATTTTTCTTTTGAAGATAAAGGTTTACTTCCCCGCATATTGCGCGCTGTCAGCGAGCTTAACAAGATGCCCTTGGAACAAGCCGAGCCCTTATTACAAGATTTCTTTAATCAAGCCACAAACAATGTAAAAAGCTTTCTCACAGAAAATAACTTTACAGCCTTAGATACATGTTTGAAAAAACCTGGTAAGTTAAGTTTAGATATAAATTTGGAAGTTCCAACTTCCAACGTCGGTATAACATGGCAAATGTTACGTGACCCATTGGCATTTCCTTTGAAAATTTCCTGCACCGCCGGGGAAAACCTCATGGAACTTACTAAAAAATTGCAATAAGAAAGTAATTTATAAAATATGCAAAAAGCCTTGACAAGTGACAAGCAAGTGTGTGTATTATGCCCTAGCGATTGGACCATGTATAGTCAAAATAATTTAATAAATATGTAGAGCCTTATGAATTTTGCAGCTTTTTTTTCCAGTTTACGCGTGAAGTTACCCTTACGCATTTTATGCTTAGTCGTTATAGTATTCTCATTAAGTAGTGCTATAACCTTGGTTATTTTTGACTCAATCATTGACGCACTCAAAGAAGATCATGCTGAAAATGCCGCTCAAGCCGTGAGTGCCAACGTCAATATCCAAATCAGTCAAGCAACGCATGACTTGCAAGTGGTGTCAACCCTGCCCACCGTCAATACTGCTATGGAAAATCTTCCCGAAACGCACAAAATTGCCGAGTTTCAGAAAAATTATCCAACGCTTGGGGACATTTTGCTAAAAGTCCAAAATGCATACGGATTCTATCGCAATTTATTCCTCGTTAATCAGTATGGAGAATACCTTATAGGCACAAAACAGCTCCTACTCAGTGCCTCCGCAGAAACCGAACGGCAACAAACTGAAAGCATGTTACAGTTTGAAAATGTAACCATCGGAGAAGTGTTGCGCAATCCCAACACAAAACAATTGCTCTTGCCCATGTATTTGCGCCTTGAACATGCTAACAATGTGGGCGGAATAGTTGCCACGTTACAGCTTGATGAAATACTGGACAGAGCCATGCGTGAAACAACACACGATGAGATACACACCATCCCCGTTATTGCTCTAAGAGAAGGCATGAACACGGTGCATGACATTAATGCCAAAACATTACCTAGTGATACACGGGAAATTAACAATACACTGCTTGAAAACAAACGTGGTGTCTTGCATGTTAAGTATGCAAAAGAAGACTTAACCATTGGCTTTGCTCAAGTGGGCGAAACTTCAATCTACATCCTCGCAGTGGTAGACAGTACCTTTAAATATGGCTATATCAATACCATACGAAACTCTATGCTTGCCGTTAGCGTTGCTGCTGCCTTTTTAATATTCCTTGTGGTGTACCTTTTTGTGCGCCCGGTAACACGTGATATTTCTCGCATCAGTAGTTTTGCGAAAAATATAGCAAAAGGTTCCACCGAAAACGAGATTTCCATAAAACGTAACGATGAAATAGGAAGTCTTTCGCAAAGCTTAGAACAAATGGTGCACAGCCTTAAAGAGATGATTGATCGCTCAGAAGCTGCCACCAAGGCCAAAAGCGATTTCTTGGCACGCATGAGCCATGAAATACGCACGCCCATGAATGGCATCATCGGCATGACCTATCTTGCCGTAAGTGCAGACCCTGACGAAAAACAAAGACAATATCTTGACAGAATAGACAGCGCAGCCAAAGGATTGCTTGGAATTATCAACGACATACTTGATTTTTCTAAAATTGAAGCCGACAAAATGGATATGCTCTATAGCAATGTTTCACTGCCATCGTTACTCAGCTCTGTTCAAGACGCATTTTTGCCCGCATGCGCGGAAAAACACCTTACTTTGTCGTGTTCTATTGATGAGAATGTGCCCAAAAATATTAAAACAGATGCCTTGCGACTTATGCAAATCTGTTCCAATATTTGCTCAAATGCAGTAAAGTTTACTATGCATGGCTACGTTTCCGTACATGTAAGCATTGCCAATATCCTCAAATATGAAAAAGGCGCTGAGTTTGAATTGCTCTTTACCATCAAAGATACGGGCATTGGCATGAGCGAAGCTGAGCAAGCAATTATCTTCGAAGCCTTCACACAAGCTGACGGAACTCATACACGCAAGTATGGAGGAACGGGACTTGGACTTGCCATCAGTAAGAAGCTTGTAGCATTACTTGGCGG
>CAYJJP010000289.1:0-3452 GCA_964370525.1 uncultured Desulfovibrionaceae bacterium
GCGAATTGCCTTTTATTTTCAATGCCCTTGAAATTAAAAACCCTAACAACATCGATGCACCGGATCTTGTTGTTGAAGTTGCTCAGCATCTTGGCGACAACATTGTGCGCACCATTGCCATGGACGCCACCGAAGGTCTTGTGCGTGGTATGCAAGCCGTAGACACAGGGCAACCAATCATGGTTCCCGTGGGTAAGGCAGCTGTTAATCGTATCATGAACGTGCTTGGTCGTCCCGTGGACGAAGCAGGCCCCATTGAATCCGATAAATACTATCCAATTCACCGTCCTGCACCTGAATTCACCGAGCAAAATACTAAGGTTGAGCTTCTTGAAACAGGCATCAAAGTGGTTGACCTGCTTGTTCCCTTCCCTAAGGGCGGCAAAATGGGACTGTTTGGCGGCGCCGGTGTTGGTAAAACCGTTATCCTTATGGAAATGATCAACAACATTGCTAAACAACACGGCGGTAGCTCCGTGTTTGCAGGCGTTGGTGAGCGTACCCGTGAAGGTAATGACCTTTATCACGAACTCAAAGATGCCGGCGTGCTTGAACGCGCAACGCTGGTTTATGGCCAAATGAACGAACCTCCGGGAGCACGCGCTCGTGTTGCTTTGACCGCGCTTGCTTGCGCCGAATACTTCCGTGACGAAGAAAATCAAGACGTACTTTTGTTCGTTGACAATATCTTCCGCTTTACACAAGCAGGTTCGGAAGTGTCCGCATTGCTTGGACGTATGCCATCAGCTGTGGGTTATCAACCAACGCTTGGTACTGACCTTGGTGGTTTGCAAGAACGCATTACCTCCACCAACAAAGGTTCCATCACCGCTGTGCAAGCTGTGTACGTTCCCGCCGATGACTTGACTGACCCGGCCCCGGCAACAACCTTCTCGCACCTTGACGGAACGCTTGTTCTTTCACGTCAAATTGCTGAGCTTGGTATTTATCCTGCTGTGGATCCACTTGATTCAAGTTCGCGTATTCTTGACCCCAACGTGGTTGGTGAAGATCACTACGCTGTGGCACGTCAAGTGCAATCCGTACTGCAAAAATATAAAGATTTGCAAGATATTATTGCAATTCTTGGTATGGATGAACTTTCTGACGATGACAAAATCGTTGTGGCGCGCGCTCGTCGTATCCAGCGTTTCTTGTCGCAGCCATTCCATGTGGCCGAAACCTTTACCGGCACCCCAGGTCAATATGTACAGCTCACCGATACCATCAAGGGCTTCCAAGGCATCCTTGACGGTACTTATGATCACCTTGCCGAAGGCGACTTCTATATGCTTGGTGGCATAGAAATGGCAGTGGAGAAGTACAATAGCCGTCAGGGACAATAAGGAGCTGCCATGAGTACAGCTCAGTTGCAACTTGAAATAGTCACCCCTGAAAATCAGGTGGTGAACGAAAGTGTTGACTATGTTAGTTGTCCGGGCATTGATGGCGAGTTTGGTGTGCTCACAAACCATGCCTCATTGCTGTCAGCATTGAAAGTGGGCGTTTTGCGCTACGACCAAGGTGGCAAACAAGAATTTGTGTTTATTTCCGGCGGATTTGCCGATGTAAACAGCAATGTTGTTACCATTCTTGCCGAAGCTGCCGAACGTGCTGAAAACATTGATAAGGCTCGAGCAGAAAATGCTAAAGCTCGTGCCACAGAACGTCTTTCCCACAAAACCACAGGGGACTTTGACGTCAAAAGAGCAGAACTTGCTTTACAACGCGCTATCACGCGCCTAAGCATGTAATAATATCTAAGAGGAGAGCTTTGTCTCTCCTCTTAGATATCTTTAAAAGGTTGTTTATGTTTTATTTATTTCCTACATGATGCAAGAACATTACGCTTCACGGTGTGAGGTCTTGGTCTATGGGGAAATGCTTCCTACTCTCGTTACATCCATTCTAATGTGCGTTTTTCCTCGTAAACCAATGTAGCATTGGGCTACAATTTTTCATTATTACGAGGTTAACATGATAAAAAATATTTTTGCCACCTCCCTTGGCGTTATCTTAACAGGTGCCGTTATTGGTGGACTAGCTATTCTCTTACAATATTTAGGAAATCCCGGAAATATGGGTGTGTGCGTTGTTTGCTTTAACCGTGACGTTGCAGGCGCCGTCAACCTACACACTGCAGCCGTTGTACAATATCTACGACCTGAAATCATGGGCATGGTGTTCGGCGCTTTTTTAGCCGCCATAAGTTTTGGGGAATTTAAAGCGCGCGGCGGTTCAGCACCCTTTATTCGCTTTGCCCTAGGCTTTATGGCCGCAATGACTGCCCTTGTCTTTCTTGGCTGCCCTTGGCGTACCATTTTACGTCTTGCAGGGGGAGATTTTAACGCCATTCTAGGTTTTGCCGGTATTTTTGTGGGTGTCGGAATCGGTACTCTATTTTTCCGCAATGGCTTTAGTCTCGGACGCAGTCATAGCCAATCCAAAGCATCCGGCTACCTCTTCCCCATACTCATGCTGGCACTTCTAAGCCTACTCTATTTTTATCCGCACATTACCGGCGAAGCAAAATCAGGTATTTTAAGCTATTCCGTCAAAGGCCCCGGTTCCATGTTCGCGCCCATACTCATATCCCTTGCCATCGGACTTGTCGTCGGCTTCATCGCACAACGCAGCCGCTTCTGCACCATGGGAGCCTTGCGTGATCTTATTCTCTTCAAACAAACACATTTACTCTGGGGACTTGTGGCTATGCTCGTCATCGCACTCATAGCAAACCTTACGCTAGGTTCCTTCCATGCCGGGTTTGAAAAACAACCCATTGCCCATACCGACGGGCTATGGAATTTCCTCTCAATGCTAGTCGTCGGACTAGCCTCCGCTCTAGCCGGCGGCTGCCCCGGACGCCAACTCTTCATGTCCGGCGAAGGCGATAACGACGCCGCAACCTTCGTGCTGGGCATGCTGGTTGGTGCAGCCATGGCGCATAACTTCGCCGTTGCCGCAACACCGGCCGGCATTAGCGCCAATAGCGCATTCGCTACCATTGCCTGCCTTGTCATTTGTCTTGGTATTGGATTTTTTCACAGCAAAAGAGGTGCATAATGATAACTTTAGATACATGCGGACTTTCCTGCCCACAACCTGTACTCATGCTCTTACAACTGCTTAAAAAAGAACAACCACAAAGCCTACTCGTCATCGTCGATAACGAAGCAAGCCTCGAAAATGTTACCAGAGCTGCTCAAAATAACGGCTATACAGTAAGCAAAAAAGAAGTTGACAACGGGACAGAACTTACGCTTTGTAAGTGATGTGTGTTTTTTTGGTGAAGGAAAAACTTTTGCTTAGTAAGTGATGTGTTTTTTTTTGAGGAGGGGAAAACTTTTGCTTAGTAAGTGATGTGTTTTTTTTGGGAGAGGGAAAAACTTTTGCTTAGTAAGTGATGTGTTTTTTTTGGGGAGGGGAAAACTTTTGCTAGCGCCAAAAAG
>CAYJJP010000290.1:0-3451 GCA_964370525.1 uncultured Desulfovibrionaceae bacterium
GCTTCGGTTTGGTAGTAGGTAGTGAGCGACTCCATAAGGCCGCCAATGTCGCCTTCCATGATTTTTTCCAGCGAATACAAAGTTAAGTTTATTCGGTGGTCTGTGCAACGTCCTTGAGGGAAGTTGTAGGTGCGAATACGCTCAGACCTATCGCCCGAACCCACTTGCGCCTTTCGGTCAGCGGACATGGAGGCGTTTTGTTTTTCTTGCTCAGCTTGTAAGATGCGTGATGCAAGAACCTTCATGGCTGAGGCTTTGTTTTTGTGTTGACTTTTTTCATCCTGGCAGGTGACCACAGTACCGGTTGGAATGTGGGTAAGGCGCACGGCAGATTCGGTTTTGTTCACATGCTGACCGCCGGCTCCGGAAGCTCTATATACGTCAACGCGTATATCATCGGGACGGATGTTGATGTCAACTTCATCAGCTTCCGCCATAACAGCCACGGTGGCAGCAGAAGTATGAATACGCCCTTGGGTTTCTGTGGCGGGAACACGTTGTACGCGATGCGTTCCGGCTTCAAACTTCATTTGGCTGTACACACGGTCGCCTGATATAAGGCAAATGACTTCTTTATAGCCGCCGGTGTCTGAGGGGGATTCGCTCATGAGCTCTACTTTCCAGCCTTTGACTTCGGCGTAGCGTGTATACATGCGGAATAAATCTGCTGCAAAGAGGGACGCTTCGTCGCCGCCGGTACCGGCACGAATTTCCAAGATAGTATTTTTCTCGTCAAGGGGATCCTTGGGTAGCAGAAGAATTTTCAAAGTATGTTCGATGTCCGGCATACGTTCCTTGGCGGCGTTAATTTCTTCTTGCGCCATTGCCCGCATTTCAGGGTCGCTGTCTCCAAGCAAAAGGGTGTTTTCTTCTGTTTGTTCACGCAACGAACGGTGTTCACGAAAAAGGGTCACCACTTCGCGTAAATCAGCATGTGCCTTGGTAAGTTTACGATAGCGATCTTGGTCGTCAAAAATACCCGGTTCGGCTAGTTGCCCTTCAAGTTCCAAATATTTTTTTTCTAAGCTTTCAAGTTTGGCAAACATAGAAATTCCCTCATATATGGGTAAAAATTGCGGCAAAGTGTCAATTAAGACATGGGGGAATAATCCACCGGTCTGACATTTTCGGGGGATTCTTCGCCTAATGCTTCGTGTAGTGCCACAATGGCAACTTCAAGCTGGTCGTAATGTGGTTCATAGGTGGTAAGCATTTGCAATACCAAGCCCGGAGTGCGTAAAAAACGCCCTAAAAATGTATCGCCCATGCGTGAGGCTGCGTGAATTAGCTCATAGGCCAAAGCTGAAATAGGTACCATGAGCAAAAGCTTGAAGATTATAGTGAGCGTATGCTTCAAAAAATCCCCGTCAGGTGTCCAAATAAGCAAGAGCAATGGCACAAGCACAGCATGTAATATTATGGAAATACAAATTACAAAAAGTAAAAACGTCGTGCCACAACGTGGATGCAAGCGACTCATGCGCATGGCTTCATAGGCTGTGACTTCGCCGCCACTTTCAAAAGCATGGATGGTTTTGTGTTCAGCTCCATGATATTGAAAAACGCGCCGAATGTCTGGTAGTAGGGATATGGACAATATGTAGCTAACAAAAATTGCACACTTAAATAGACCATCCCAAAGGTGAAAAGACAGGCTCTCCACATCACCGCCTATACCAAGCCACGTCATGCCATAGGACAACAAATGCGGTACTACCACAAAAAGCACCAAGGCTAAGCCAAGAGCAATGAGCATAGTGACAACAATGTGCCATGTTTCAAGCGGCTCATCTTCAGCTTGAGCTGCTTGCTCCGCAGAACGATTTAAGGCTTTTATGCCATTTACGAGCGTTTCCAAAAGCACGGGAAAGCCACGCAAAAATCTTTTTTTAAGCAGTGGGTGTTTTGTTAGCGAAAACCATGGTTTCCGTTCGGCAACAATGCGACCGTCAACATGGCGCACAGCTAAGGCATAATGATCCTTGTGGCGCATCATCACCCCTTCCATTACTGCTTGACCGCCCACCACCGGGCAGGCCTTGGCAAGAATACCGGCAAGACTCAAGCGGAAAAGTCTTGAGATGGAATTTTTCATATAACCTCAAAAAAAAGAACAAAACAGAAGGGTGCATGGAGATGCACAAAATCATAGCCGATTTGCACATTTTGGCATAATGGCAAAGCAAGGCAAGTATTTGATTGGTTCAAAATCAACATGCAAAATACGAGAGGGGTATTTTTCAATTCCCCCCTCAGTCATATGAGAAAAAAAGGCTACAAGTAACTTACTTGCTATCAAATTTCGCATATTTTTTGCGGAAGCGATCGATACGACCGGCAGTATCCAAAAAGCGTTGCTTACCTGTGTAGTAAGGGTGACACTGTGAGCATACTTCCACGGAGATTTGCTCTCCCTTGGTGGTCAACAATTCTTCTTCATTGCCACAAGCACAAGAAAACTTGGCTTTGTAGGACTTTGGGTGTAAATCTTTTTTCATCTTTATTACCTCGCATTGTAAAGGGAAACATATTTAAACCCTTTTTCAAAAATAGGCAAGAGGAAAATTGAAAATATTTTTTTATAGTGATATCCATGTATTATAGAATTTTTATGCTTAAAATACCCACTTGAACTTGGATATAAAAACAAGTAAACTCAACTTATGAAGAAAAAAAAACAACATTCCAAAAATCAGTCTTGCGTTGTAAGTGTAGATGTTCTAGCAAATATTCACAAGGCTCAAGCACACACACCAAAAGTACGCGCTCAAAAATTGCGTGCTGACCAGCTACTCTTTGAACAGGGGTTAGCACAAAGTCGCGAACAAGCCAAGAGTTATATTATGGCCGGAAAAGTGTATATGGGCGACCCTCCTGTTCCCGTACAGAAAGCAGGCCACGCCTACCCGGTGGACACCGTGTTCAAAGTCACCGGCATAGAACGCTTTGCCAGCCGTGGCGCTTATAAACTACTCACAGCGCTAGAACATTTTTCAATTGATGTCAGTGGTTTTATTTGCCTAGATGCAGGGGCTTCTACCGGTGGCTTCACTGATTGTCTTTTGCAGCACGGAGCGGCTAAAGTGTATGCAGTGGATGTAGGGCATGGGCAGTTACATGAAAAACTACGCCAGGATGCACGCGTAATCAATTTGGAAAAAACCAACTTACGCCTCGCACCCCCAGAGCTTATTCCAGAAAAAATACACTTGATTGTGGCAGACGTATCCTTTATTTCGCTAACCATGGTACTGCCTGCCTGTATGCCGTGGCTTGAGCCAAATGGAATCATCCTTGCGCTCATCAAACCTCAATTTGAACTTGGTGCCAATCAAACGGATAAAGGTGTTGTGAAAGACCCTGAGTTGCGGCAGGCTGCCATTGATAAAGTGGTGCAATTTTGTGAGCAGGAGCTTAATTTGCAATTGCTTGGCATTGTACCGTCGGCCAT
>CAYJJP010000291.1:0-3449 GCA_964370525.1 uncultured Desulfovibrionaceae bacterium
CGTGCCTTTCTGAAAAATGCATGAAAATGCGTTTTTCAGCATCGACTAATTAGTCAGTGTATCTTTAAAACAACTGCCGGAATAAATTATTATGTATAGAAAAAAAACGTACTTTACGCTCATATTATGCCACATTTTGTGCATGGTTTTATGGCAAATAAGCTCCCAAATAGTACATGCAGCCGCTGCACAACCTTCGGAAGAAGTTGATTTATTGCCAAGCATAGAAATAACTCCAGAACAGATGCAAAAATATTTTCCCGCACCGCTTAGAAGCGGCGCCAAGAATATTCCGCTATTGCCCACCGTTACGCCCTTGGAACCGGCTTCGCCTCAAGGAAAAAATGCTGCATCGCAACCTTCTGTGCCGGTACTACCCAGTGTTGCAGCACCCAAAAAACCGTCAGAACACCCACGCAATGACCTTGCGCCAAGCATTCCTGAAACGCATGATTATTTATTAAACTTCATCAATCCCCGCGCAACACAAAGAGATAATAGGCCGAATTTAAAGCATATTCCCTTGAATAGTACAGATACTGCGCCTACGGCAATAAATCCAGCCACCGCACAGCCCAACACAGTTCCTCAAGCTTTTAGCCCACTTGCACACAATATGCCGGGATTTCCAAGCCTTGAGATTATGATTGGGCAAATGATTATGGCCGGTTTTACAGGTACGGATTTAGATAGCAGCGCCCCAATTATGGAATTGATTAAAGCCGGAAAAATCGGCGGAGTTTTTTTGGAGGCCATGCCAAGCAAGGAACAAAGTTCCTCACCGGTACAAACTCCCCTTCCCATGCTTGACGGCGGAACAGGTGGAAAACTAAGCCCTAATAATCAAACTCTTATGGCGCAAAACTCCATAAAAGTTCCCCTCGGGCAACAAGGAAATATTGCTTCTCCCTCACAATTACGCATGCTTATTGCCTCCTTGCAACGTGCGGTGCCAAGAGATGCCATTCCCCTTTGGGTGGCAGTGGAACAAGAAGGCGGAGCAGTACAAAGTTTGCGCAAAGACCTTGGATTTGAAGGGCTTGCGTCAGCAGCATTTTTAGGACAAGAAAGTGTGGAAAAAACTGAAATCGCCGCCAGACGTGCCGGCCTTGAAATGGCTAGCCTTGGTATAAATTTTGTCTTGGGGCCGGCCGGGGATGTGAATGTTAATCCTCTAAGCGAAAATATTGGGCAGAGATTCCGTTCCTTTGGCATAGATGAAAGGCAAGTAACGGCACATGTTCACGCTTTTAGTAAAGGAATGCTTGCCACAAAGGTTTTGCCTTGCATACGCAACTTTCCGGGCACAGGCTCCGTTGTTCGCGGTTTTATGCGCGTATCCGACACACAAAATAACACAAAAAATTTGCTGCATAGCATACCCGACATGGCCGCAAGCTGGAACGAAAGAGAACTTTATCCATATAAGCAAGACCTTACATATGCTATTCAACCTGCGCTTATCTATCACCGTGGCCTTGATGCCCTGCGTCCCGCACCACTTTCATCCAGCATATTAAACACTGTATTGCGCGAAAACTTAGGCTTCCAAGGTATTATTTTATCAGAAGATTTACGCAGTTTGCAAGCATACTTTTCATTAGAAGACAGTATTTTGCAAGCAATACAAGCCGGTACGGACATCTTACTCATCACGGAACCGGCAGCGCACGCCACAAACACCAACCCACTACAGGGCTTTGGTTCCGTAAGTAAATCAAATATTATCACAGAAATTCTTAGCAGTGCCAGTACAGAGCAAGGGAACAGTTCCTCGGCTGACATCAGCAAAATGCTTTTAAAGCAAAGCCTTGGAAAGGTTTTGCCCGGTGCATTTCAAGCCGAAGTGCGCGCCAATCCCACAGCTGGCATGGCCACCGAAGCTGCTAAAGTCTATGATATTTTGTTGCGTCTAGTAAGAAATGGAAGCATTTCGCACGAGCGCATAGCTCAATCATGGCAACGCATACAATTAGCCAAAAAACACATGGAGTTGTATTAATTATGTCTAAATTACACTGCGCCCATTGCGGGCAACATATTTCAGCCACGCATACACATTGCCCCCAATGTAATGCAAAAGTCTCGTTTTGGGGTAACGTAAAGGCCGGCGTTGAACACAGCCGCGCACAACAAGCACTACTCGCCCTAATCTTAGTCTTTATTCTTGGCTGTGCATGGTATATACGCGCGCATACCGGACTGCGCTGGCCACTGTTTGCCATTGTCTTTGCCTGTGCCCCCTTTGTCCCATGGCTGCTTAAACTCGCTTACAAAAATGCCGGCGCAAATGAAAGTGCGCAAAGCGAACAAGACTCTAAAAATGAGCATAAATCTTAAGAGGTTTTCATGCACAGACGTGATGTTTTAAAAGCGTTAACCGCCCTACCCTTTGCCGCACTCTCAAACGCACTATTATGCCCACCGCTGCATGGCGCACAAGCTCCACAGCAACAATATGATCGCTATGTGGATCATATGTCAGCCATTCCCATCCTTGCTTTCTACCGTGTGGAAAATAATCCCCGTTTCCCCGAAGATATTTCACCACTGCAACTCTCAAACCTCTTCACTCACATCTGGAATCAAGGTTTTAGGCCGGTAAATATGAGCGATATTTTATTAAATCGTGTTGACTCCATCGTCCCCGCCGGATATAAACCCATAGGTATTACCAGCGACGGCGCCCATGCCAGCATGATTTTCTCAAGTACAACAGCACCCAAGGGCAGCGATAAAGGACCACTCAAAAATTCACATTCCTTTGTGGAAATTTTTGCTGCCTCCCTACAAAATATTAGCATGCCGCGCGCCACATTATTCTTAAGCATTCCCAAAGGACGCCAAGAAAACACCTACTTTGGCTCGATTATGCAACTCAAAGATATTTTAGAAGTTATGCACGTTATGCCCGATATAGAATATGGGTACCAAAGCAAATTCTACAACTCACTTGGCGGCCTCAGTGGGCCAAGGCTACGCGAAGTTATGGAGTTTCAAATGGAAGATTTTCAAAAGCTTGGAGTGTTTGAAAAAATTTCACGCATCGTTTCCTACCCCTACAGCAGTAAACCACAAGAAGCCGGAATGATTGCCCTACGCGATCTGCAATTTTTGGGCGGCACCCTAACCTACCCCGGCGTCGGTGAAGCACACCACAAAACTGTACCTCAATGCCTCTACGACGGCAAACTCATGAGCAATGCCTTCCTCATCCCACGCGTTGCCATCGGCTCCCACGTCTACGCTGTCGGCACAAAACCCATGAAAAATCCCCCCATCGATCCCATCGCCGACTTTACAAAAGACGTAGCACGAGCCATCCCAAGCCCCTATGTAAGCAAAGGCATTAACATATAGACTTTTATATTAAGGCTTTTATGCTTTTTTCTTTTATTACTTTTGTGCGCTTTTGGCGTCTTCATCTTTTTCCTGCTCGCATCGTCAAA
>CAYJJP010000292.1:0-3443 GCA_964370525.1 uncultured Desulfovibrionaceae bacterium
TCTTTGTGCCGTGCAATGTGTTCGCTTTGCATATGTTCTTGCCAAGCAGCGTGGCTCTTCCACACTTCATAAAACACAAATGTATTTTTATTTTCAATGTCTTCGTGGAAAATGTACTGCATGCAGCCCTCTTCCAAACGTGTAGGTTCAATAAGATCTATGCAAGCTGAGCGCACTGTATCTCGCTCTCCTTCTTTAGCTTCCACTACAGCTACCAATTGTAAAGCGGTATTTGCTTCTGACATGATTTGCAAGCTCCCAGTTTATTTTTACATTAACAATATTGTAAACTTATTTCCTTAAAATGGGAATTTATCCATATCACTGGCTTCAGAAGGGAAAGGGGAACCGCCACCGTCGTTTTGGCCGGAACCGCCCTGATTACCCTGATAACCTTGATTTCCTTGGTAGCCATGATTTCCTTGGTTACCCTGCTGCCTTGGTGCATAGCTTTCGCTTCCGTAATTTTCTTGTCCGTCAAAACCATCTGAAGCTTGTGGCCAAGGTTGCCCACCTTGTCCTCCACCCCACTGCTGGTCGCCACCGCCACGGTCGCTTTTCTTATCTAGAAATTGAACTCGTTGTCCTTTAATATCTGTGGAATAGCGGTCGTTGCCCTGCTGGTCTTGCCACTTGCGTGTTTGCAAGGAACCTTCCACATAGACAAGAGAGCCTTTAAACAAGTACCTACCGCAATTTTCTGCAGCACGCTGAAAAACTGTAACTCTATGCCACTCAGTTTGTTGGACTTTATTTCCTTCTCTGTCGGTATACGATTCGTCGGTGGCAACCCTAAAGCTACACATAGGAGAACCGTTTTGTAGATATTTCAATTCCGGATCCGCTCCAAGACGGCCTATAATTTGTACTTTATTTAACATAATAGCTCCTTTAATAAAACGGTTAGCAGTGACATTAAGAGCCCTGTCAGCAAAATTTATATTCCAAATTTTTTAATATATCTTCAAGAGCATCGCTTAAAACGTTGGCTTTACGTGGGTCCCAATCAGCAAGCGCCGCTTCCAATTCTTTAGCTGTTTTCATAGCACTATGGATTTCATCACCAAGCGCTGTAACTCGCTTTTCGTCCCATTTCATAAACTGTAGGCCATCATATAATCGATATACTAATTCTACAACCCCAAGTCTTGGCTCGGAACTTGGAATGCTTTCAGCAAGCTCCATCAACTGCGGCCAAAGTTTTTTGGGCAAATTTTCATCCCAAGTAACTGCCGACACTCGTATTTGCAAAGCTTTTCCCATAATATTTTAATTTTCCCGCCACTCTGTTTGTACACGCAAGACGACTTCTTCAATGGATGCCAGTTGATCAGACGGGCAAACGCCAATAAGCGCTTGGTCTGCATCTACATTCTCTGTATGTTTGAAATATATGGCATAAATAAGCCCGTTAGGACCGCTATAATGCAATGCCGCTTCGCGCTTCATGCGTGACATAATAAATAACTCCATGCCATCTGTCACCGACACTGCTTGCGCACCGGAGGCACGAATTTTTTTATCAATTTCAGGCGTAAAGTAATATTTTGCCCGTTCCGGAGCTTTGAAAAGGTGCAATGTTTGTTTTAATATTTTTTGCACCACTTCATCCTTGGTTAAAAAATGGCGCACAGTCAAAAGAGGAGTTCCTGCTTCAACAAAAAGCCCCTCCAATTCCTTATGTATGGCGCACACTTCGCCTTTTTCCGGAGCAGTGATAGGCTTTGGATTATGTTCGCGCTCAATGGTAACAAGCTTTGACCCAGGCTTTTCCTTCCACATACCTTGAGGGCCATGCACTTTGCTGCCTTCTTCAATGTTAGCAAAGGTAACAACGCCGGTATGTGGCGCCTTTATTAATACTTCTTCATAAGGAGAAGCCTTGATAGTATCCAAGAGTTCAGTGACATTTAACATAAATTTTCCTAATATTACCTATAATATACGTTACGTCCGCCGATAGTCAGCAGGGCTTGCTTAAGGTTAGCTCGTATGTGTCGTCTGTCCCAAATACCTTGAATATGTCCGCGCGAAAGAGCATTGCTTGAACGATGATAATCAGGTGGAATATCAATTCCGGTGGTTTCCTTAATGACACCGGGGCCGGCAAAGCCAAGATTAGAAGAACGCACTGCAAATTGATAGGGCGAACAACCAAGAAAGCTGGCAACCGGCCCGGCAAATGAATTTGTATCGTAAAGCACCAAATATAAACCACCATTATCAATGTAACGACGCACGGCTACAGTGCACCTTGGCATCTGAATAACACCATGCGTACCTTCTTGAATGCGAATTCCGGCAGTACCGTGTACATAGGCAATGAAGGGATAGCGTTTTTTCATTGCAAGTTCGCAAGCTTCCACAAACTTTTGTCCTTCCGCCGCTCCCACAGAACCACCACGGAAAGTTCCCATGAGCATAGCCACAATAACCTTAACACCGTCAATGCTGGCTTCGAAAGTCATGCAGCCGCTTTTGGCATTGGTTTTTTTCTGTGCTTCATGGATGCGCAGGTCAAAATCCCTAAAATTCAAAGGATTACCGGCTTCAATGACAGCATTGAACTCAAAAACAGAACCTTGATCAAATACGTTGCGAACATACCATTCCGGCTCCATGGGGAAATGATGACCACAGTAACTGCAAACACCCGCAAACTCAGCAAAAAGGTCAGGCCCCCATAAATCAAGACAACCGTGCTTTGCCGCATTGGGACAAGTTAAAGTCCTGTCCGTTTTGAAACGTGGTGAAATGTAATTCCAGCGGCTTACACGTCCTTCATCCACCCAGTCCGAAAGTTTTGTGAGCGCTTCTTCTTCAGTCGTTTTGCTTTTCGCGCTACCCACCATACGCTTGAAGGGAGAAAGAAGTCGCCCCTTCATTATTTGATATTCATTGTGTACTTCTTCCCAGAAAAAACCGACCTTACGTTGGTGGCTTCGATAAAAATCATATTTCACTCTATTCCAGCGCATAATCATGGCACCGGTAATGTTTCGCCAAACCTTTGTATGCCAAGGCCTACGGTCACGGCAAGCATGGCGAGAAAGACGCAAAAACTTTTCTTGGCGTAAGTCTACAAGACGATTTTTATTCCCGGACGAAAGTCCCCAGCGCATATAACGCTCTTCAAGATTTATGGTTTCATTGCGCCGACGAGAAATAGCAATACCTCGTAATATTGGCATTTTTCTACTAGAAAGCACAACTTCATCGGTAGCACGCATAATTTCTTGACGTAGTGAACGGAAAAAATCAAAATGCCCCGGCCTTGCGCCTAAGGTAGGCTCTTGGATGATTTTATCAATATATCCAAAATTTAAGTTATCTTGAGCTGTTATATGTAAAGCTTCGGCGCAATACTCTATAAGCTCAGGGCTTGCTCGCATCCCTTCTTTGATGCGTCCTTCAATGGCAGCAGCCCCTTCAGGAGAAATAAC
>CAYJJP010000293.1:0-3441 GCA_964370525.1 uncultured Desulfovibrionaceae bacterium
CCCTTTTTGGCGCTAGCAAAAGGGTTTTCCTTCCCCCAGAAAAAGCTGATTAAAGGCAACCCCCCAGAAAAAGCTGATTAAAGGCAAAAGCCACATATTGAAATTCTCAATAATATAGTTGATGCTGAAAAATGCATGAAAATGCGTTTTTCAGCATCAACTAACTACTGATTATAAGCATTTTATTTATGGAGCATTAAAACATGTAATTAACCCTCTAAAATTCATAACTAAGCATCCCATGTAGGCCATGAGCCGTTTCATGCTCGGAAGCTTGGATATTGTAGGTGAGGCTAAATTTCAAGTTCTCACCGGAAATATCAAAGCCTAGGCCGCCTTTAAAGGCAAAGCCGTCCACGTTTTGCAGTTCAAGGTCGCTGGTATAGTTGATGCCGGGGATGCTTGCATGTGAATTTACGTGCAAATCACCGGCAGCGGCCACAAAGCCAAGGTCGATTTTGGGTGTGAATGTCCAATTTTCGTTGATGGCAATATCATTTTGGAAGGTCACGCCCACGGGGAAGTACCACACGCTTTGCTGGTCGGCGTCCACTTCAAAGAGCGTACCGCCATTTTCCACATCATAGGCGTCGGTGTACACGCTCATATAGCGCACGCCGGCATGGGGGATAATGTCCATAAAGTCTGTTTTAAAGACATATTCTGCCGTAAGGCCAACGCTGAAGACGTGTGCATTGACATCCACGCTGTTGCTGCCCATTTGCAATGAGCCCGGTAGTCTTTGGCTGATATCATTGATGGTTTGCGAATAGCCAACATCGGTCATGATGGTGAAATCGTCCATATGATAGGAGCCGTACAGGCTTATACCCCAGTAATAGAAGCTGTTTTCCGTTTTGAGCATTTCGCCCTTGGTGATGGTTTTACCGCCGCCAAGGCTCACGGCAAGGCCGGCTTTGAAGTCTTCATTAAAGGTATAGTCAGCACCAACGGTCATGCCGCCAAGGTCTGTGGAGTAGCCATTGTCCGAGCAGTTATTGCACATATTGCCGAAAGTATTCAGATTATCAAATTGCGGTGCAACCCATAGGCCAAGCCCTTCTTCCATCTCGGGGATATTCTCACCGCTGGTGACTTGTCCGTCTTTAGCCAGATGCAACTCTCCCATTTCCTTACCATTATCTCCAAGGTGTGCTTGGCTTGCTCTTGTGGTGATGGCATTACTGCGCACTTTTTCCACATCCATGGTGGTACGTGCCACACCGGTGAGCGCAGCCGGTTGCGCGGCGGATTCTATGACCGCTGCTGCTTCGGCGGCATTGGCAGGGCCATAGCCATAGGTTCCGGTATTATCAAGGACGCGCGAAACAAATTTTATGCCGGGATTTGGCGAATTGACGTCAAATGGTGCCATGTTGTTGATCAGGCCTTGCATGCTTTCGTCAAGGCAAGGGAAGACCTCGCCCACGTCAACTGACGAGAAAGTGACTACATAGGTTGCGTCATTCGCGCCAATTTTTGCCTCCGGCGACCCCAAGAGAGGATTGTTGGTGGTAACTTCTGTGGCATCCCAACCGTCGAAAGTGCCGCTACCAAAATCTGCCACATAGATTTCTTGATTGGCGGTGACATTCTCCACGTGCAAGCGCGCGCCGGCAGCAACGGTGATGGTACCTGTCTTGCCATCGGTTCCGGCCAAGGCAAAGTTACTGGCAGAGTTAAAGGCAGAGGCCTCGCGAATAACCAAGAGGGATTCATTGGCGAAGATGGCATTGCCAACACCTGTACCGCCGGTGATGGTGTATGGTTTTATTGTGCTCTTACTATTGCTAAATTCTGTATTAGAAGTACCCCTCGCATTAGGAGTCATGGTATCCAATTGCCCATCCACAATGAGCGTACCGCCTGCGCTATCAATTTTATGTGTTGTAGTGCCAAAAAGCCCAACGGCAGCAGTGATGCCCCCGGGGCCCCATTTGACGGTGCCGAAATGTTTTTTGTCATCCTTCAAGATAGCAGTCATTATGGTGGGATCTTTGGTGCCGATGGAAAAATGCGAATTTTGCCCCACAGCCACATTACCGTCAAGGCCGTTTGTTGCTAAATCGGCCACAGCAAGTTGAGAAGCCGCCGCCGGGTTATAAATTCCGCTTCCTTTAGAGGTCTCACGCCACACCGGGTCAAGGATAGTGGATTTCTGATTCATTGAGATTTTTTCCGCAGTCGCGACAGTCTGCCCGGAAGTATCGACTTTTGAATCCCCTAAGGCAACATTAGTATGTAGATCAAGTTCATCGATGGCTTGTATTTCTCCAAGAATTGTGCTTACGTCGTTATTGGTGCTATTTTCATCTCCTATGGTTATATTGCCTCCAGCCTTAAGCACGCTTCCGACGCCGGTTTTGATTGTTTCCTTAAGATCTAAATCTTCCGCTGCTTCCATCTTGGTGTCTTCACCGAATTCAGCTGCCTTCTCAATCGTAATATTTTTTCCCGTAATGCTGACGCCATTAGTAGTATTTGTACTGTTGACCGTAGTAATCGTCAAGTCACTAAGGCCTTCATTGGTGCCGGCTTTAATAATAGCGGAGTTCGACACTGTGAGTTCAGTAAATTTTACATGCACCTCGTCTATTTCAGTCGTATTCACCGTAAACGTAGAATTTTCACCAAGCGCAAGTTCTTTGGTATTCTGGAGCGTTTCAAAAATGAATTCACTGTTTGCACCGGTTTTTGTGAGCTGCTGGCCACTATTAGCATATGCTCCGATATCTATCTTAAGGGATGCAGCGTCAAAGTTTTCCACCACGTTAGAAGTAAACTTACCCTCAACATGAAGTGTCGCACTTTCTGCCAAAATGACTTTCTTCTCTACTGTGAGATCTTTCGACGTCTTAATTACACTAGACACCTGCATGTGGACGGAGCCTTCATTCCCGCTGCCCCCTTGCTGGCCATAATTTTCCACAAAAATATCGCCTTCAGTTTCTAGGACAGCCCCTGTCATGGTAATAAGTTGCTCTGTTGCTACTTTACCCCCAATGTGGCTAATTCCCTCTTTACTAACAAGGGTGGAGTAGGGTGTTGTAGGATCAGAATCAAAATACCCGCCTTGTAGTACGCTTCCTTTCACCTGAACATTGCTCAAGGTGACATGGCTGGTTAAGTCAGAATTAGAATAACCCTTTGTAAGATCAATCTCGTCGACAGAACCATAGCTTAAGTCAACATACACCCGGCCATCTCGATGATCAGCATCTATAATACCCTTGGGCATCAAGCTCGCAGACGTGTCGGTGGCATTGCCATTTAAGGTCACAGAACTCCCTGAATCCATGATAATATTACTACTAGGTACACCGCTGCCAGCTTCAATCCAACCGACATTAATGGATTTATCTCTTTCAATCGTGTAGTCATCGACTGACCCAACCACAGCCGTGATACCGGGCAGGTTATAGCCGTAAGCATTTTCCATAG
>CAYJJP010000294.1:0-3435 GCA_964370525.1 uncultured Desulfovibrionaceae bacterium
GCAAAATCGCACCGTTAGCATTGCGCAAGGTGAAAACAGGTTCATTCCAAAAGTGGGCTATGAATGAGGCTTGCCCGTACAACTGCATTTCGTATGCAGTGTATAGGGTTTCCGGTAAGTTAGCTGTGCTTTTCAGTTCTAAAATACGGATGGCTGGTCGTGGTTTTTCCCATGCTAAAACAAAATCAAAATGCGCTTTGATGGGGACATTGTTGTGTGTAAAGGCTAGTTCCAATTGAGGAAAAGAATAAATACCTTGAGCTGTGATGGATTGTCCTATGCCATGCTCAAGCCAATGTCCTCTTTGCAGCGTGAGCAATTTTTGTAAAGTCGGCTGCGGTTTAGCTTGCACCTTGTTACATAAGGCTGCTCTTGGGCATTCAAGAGCACGCCCTATATCTGATAAACCAATATACTGACTGCGATCGCCAAGTTGTGCGGCTGTGCTCTGTGCGTCGTGCAGCTGCAAACCGTACTGAATGCAAGCCAGCAGTTTTTGGGCTTTTTCTGTAATGTGTTCTTGTTTCATGATTTTCTCCATAAATGAAAAGGCCGACCCGCCCCATTGATTGGGGAGGACGACCTTTTGTGTTGTGTTTGTGTATACAATTTTAAGCAATATCAGCGTAGCGCCACCACGCCTTGTTTTGTGGGTTCCATTGAAAACCAGCACCTTTAAGAAGCTCTTTCTTGGCTTGAGTGTTGCCGGTCGCGACAATGTAAATGCGCCCATCTTTTGTTGCGCCCTCTTGATAGGTTACACCGTCAATTCTTGGGAGGTGCGCAAAAGCATTGTGTTGTGGCGCTTGATTTGAGGTGGGTGTTTTACGATTTCCGACTTGGGCATAGCCTTGAGGGCTATCTTGCGCTATAGGTGTGTTTTTGAGCTGTTTCGCTGGCGAGGCTCTTTTTGGGGACAATTTTGCACTTTCCGCGTCATCATCTTCGGTGACAATGCCAAGCATGGCTGACAAGGCATAGCGCCTTGCGTAGGTGATAGCCGATCCCATGCCCTGCGGATCAGCTTTGGGCAAAGGAATGACGGCAAGAGATGACTGCCATTGACCTGATTCAGCGTGCGTTAGCTTGGTCATAAGCCCTAGACAACTACCCGTACTTGTTTCATTTTCTACCTGTACGAGATACTGACAAAGCCAAATACCATGCTCAAGTAAAGGTTCTTTGCAGACCTCCATGACTGAATTTAAGGACGCATAACGATTCTTCACAAAGGGATTTGTGGCATCCTTAACTGCCGGCTGTAAATTCCGCTGTACACTAAGCAAAGCCTTGGCAAGTTCATTGACGTTTTCTGATTGATATTGTTGCATATTTCCTCCTGTTTTGATTTTGACGAAAGAAAAGCCCCACCTGCCGGTTAAGGCAGACAGGGCTTAGTATGGAATAGTTTTGCTATTTCAATAAAGTGATATATATTTGAATTTTATTGAATAACATCTATTCAGTAGTAACTTGTAAAGCTTTTACTCTACGCGAAAGAGCATACTTCATTAATAATTCAAATTATTAATGGAATTTTATTTATCGAAGATTTATGAAGATATGCTTACGCTGTTACAGTTGCCTCCTTATTTGTTTCAATGCATTCTTCCACCATATTCGCTGATTCCGCTAGCTTGTCTACGATAACTTCGTCGTTTCTGTTTTCTTCGGATAGAATACTATTTACAGTATCAGTTATGCCATCTTCAGCTATATCCTCCACTTCGGTTGATGATGCCAAAGTATCTTCAGAACTATAGCTGTGGCTACTGCCGTGGCTGACCTCATCAAAAATGTATGCTGCCGCTGCAACTCCTGCTACCCCTGTTGCAATACCACCTAAAAACCATCCTAATTTACCCATAATCGTTCTCTCCTTAAAAAATTAATAAAAAATAGTTTACTGTACTTAGCAACACATAAATCACATATGCAGCATAAGACACAAACCCTCCGAAATACGGAAAGTTGACATTCTTTTCAAAAAAAATTTTTTGTGCTAAGATGGGGTTTGTTTATGACAACTTGTTAAGCCTTTAAATAACAAAAATAGGATATTACAAATGGCTACCATGTTTCCGCATATTGCTCATGATGTACAGGCTGAATTCACAACGCCAGGTGAAGAGCGTTTGTATCGTTTTTTGCAAAAGTTCTTGCGTCCTGATGGGGATTTTATTGTTTGGTATTCCCCTAATGTGCAGGGCTTAGAACCTGATTTTGTTATTTATTCTCCTGACAGTGGCATTATTGCCGTGGAAGTAAAGGATTGGCAGCTTGAGCAGATTGTGGAGGCAAATCCTAAAGAAGTCCGCTACATAGCCGGGACGCAAGAAAGGCAAGTAAAAAATCCACAAGCGCAAGCCCGTGATTACGTTAATGCCATCATGAGCAAGCTCGGTAAGAGTGCGCACTTGTGTTCTGCAGTGAAAGCCGGAAAGCCGGGGCTCCCTGTTGTGGGTTGTGTGGTGATGATGAATATGACGAGGCAAGCTTTTTGTGCTGCTGGTCTGGATAAGGTTTTAGATATAGAGCATATGCTTTTTGGCGATGAAGTACATCCGCAATCTGCGTACAGTCAAGACCTGTCGGGGCAAACCTTGCGTAAATATTTACAAAAAAACTTCCCTCCCTTATTTCCTTTTCAATTAAACTTGACGCAAATGCAACATTTACGTGCGGCACTCTTTCCCATAGTGCGCATTGAAGTGCCACGCCGAAGCATGAACCTTGCCACAGCGCAAGAGCACATTGCCATTTTGGACGACATGCAGGAAGATTTGGCTCGCCAGTTTACACGCGGCAAACGGCTTATCCGTGGTGCTTCGGGGAGTGGAAAAACACTTATTTTGACCCACCAAGCGGCACACTTGCAGCATACCCAAAGTAAAATGAAGCGCATCCTTATAACATGTTACAATTTGACATTAGCTAACTATATGCGCCGTTTGCTGGCTTCAAAACACATAACCTACGGTGCAGATGCTGTTGAAGTGGTACCATTTTTTGAGCTATGCCGGCGTATTTTAGGTGAAAAAATTCCACACAGCGGTGAAGAAAAAGATTTTTACAGCATGGTCATTGAGGAAGTACGAAATGTGCTGAGCGGTGAGCAAAATTCGCCACAAAATTTAATGTGGCGTGAGCGTTACGGTGCAATTCTTGTGGATGAGGGACAGGATTTTTCTGCGCCTATGATTGAGGCACTCTTGCCCTTGCTCAATAAAGAGCATGGCATTTTAAGCGTGGCTCTTGATGAACAGCAAGCCCTTTATACGGAGCAGTCAACATGGGCAAAATACGTACCGGATTTACAAGAATATGTTTTGCAAAAACAATACCGTAACTCAATACAAATCAGTAAGTTTGTGGCTAAGGAATATAAACGTCAACGAAAAAGTGAGCCATTTGTGCATGAAATTTTGAGCCACT
>CAYJJP010000295.1:0-3426 GCA_964370525.1 uncultured Desulfovibrionaceae bacterium
GCCAAAAAGTTTTCCCCCAAACCCCCTTTCAAAACGCGCTTTACACTTTTTTTCTGCGAAAAAAAGTTCCATAAGTTTTCACATGAAAACCAATATATGGTATAAATTGATGTTATTAAAGTAGTTTTTTTTTGAAGTAAATAAAATTCTGTGTAAAAAGTTAATAATAGTTATTGCTAACAATTGCTATAATATAACCGGAATCACCTGAAAGGAAACGCCAATACGCAATATTAATGCTTGCTAAAAAATAACACTTGGCATAAAAGAAAACCCGTGCCGCGATGGTGGAATTGGTAGACACGCTAGACTCAGAATCTAGTGCTCATTTGGGCATGGGAGTTCAAATCTCCCTCGCGGCACCATAATGAAGCATATTAAAGCCCTATAAGGTGTATAAAGCCTTGTAGTGCTTGTTTTTTTTCAGAAAAGACCTCTGCATAATTCCAAATATAAGACCTCTGCGCAATTCATTGCGCAGAGGTCTTAACATACTAGCCATAAAGTTAATGATGAAATGATACATACCGCTAATCTCCTTCCGGAGGCTGTCTCACTACAAAGAAAATAGCGGTTTTTATGGACGCTGGCATCGTAATTGATCACGTGAATATCAGAAATTTTCCCCCAGAAAAATAATTATTCAGCGTGTCCTTAGAAGTCATACCTAAACATGCCCATAACCATGTGGCTTGTCTCATGCTCCGAAGCCAGCACATTATAGTGCACGCCAATGCTGAATCCGTTGTCGTTCGCAATGTCAAAGCCAAAGCCGCCGCTGAAAGCAAAGCCGTCCACATTCTGCGCCTCAAATGTGGATGAACCACTCACACCCGGAATGCTTGACGTATTGGTCGATTTCAAATCACCGGCAGAGGCCACAAAGCCCACGTCCAGCTTGGGAGTGAATGTCCAACCGCTTTCGCTTTCAAAGTCCATGGACAAAGTCACGCCCACAGGGAACGACCAAACTTCTTGTGTGTCTGCTTTTGTTTGCGTAATAATACCGCCGCCGCTCTTGCTGTCAAAAGCGTCCGTGTACACATGGGTATAGCGCACGCCCGCATGTGGCGTAATATTAAGGAAGTCAGTTTCAAAGGTATATTCTGCCGTAAGTCCGGCTGTCCACACCGTCGTCACCGTGTCCGCTTCAAGGTTTGACATGCGCATGGACGCAGACACATTTTGCGTAATGTCGCCATAAATGGTGCTCACGCCCACGTCCGCCATGAGGGCAAAGTTCTCATGATACCACGCACCATAGGCCGACAATCCCCAAAAGTCAAAGTTGTTGGTGGTTTCGCTAAAATCGCCTACGCTCTCACTGTAGCCGGCGCCCACGTTGAAGGCCAGCCCAAGGCGGAAGGTATCGGAAGTGCTCGGGTTGAAGGTATAATCCGCCCCAAGGCTAATGCCGCCCAGTGACATATTAGAACCAACATCAAAACTGCCTACTTCCACACCACGGATGCTCGTTTGTTTGTACATGGGCATGAGCCAGAGGCCAAAGCCGCTTTTCATGTTTTCGCCCTGCACAACACTGTCGGAACCTGCGGGCAGGCCTGTTTTTGCATTAAGTCCACGCACATCATTTAAGGCCACACGTGCAGAACCACCATTTTTCCCCGTACCTGTAGAGCTGCCACCGCCGCCAATACTAGTCGGGCTTAAGTAGCTGACAAGGTTAGCAATGGTCGAACGCGCCACTTCAAAGCCCGATAAGGCCGTACCGCCGGCATTGCCCATTTGTAAGGCGCTGAGCACAGTCTTAACGGCTTCTTGCACTTGAGCGCTGCCAAGGTAGGCTGCGTCCATGGCGCGGGAGAAGAAAGCAATGGCTGCGTTTTGGCTATTCACATCGCCTCCGCCCAAATTCACAAGCATTTGTGCCACGTCTGGTGTCAAACCTTCATATTCTGCTTGAAGCTTTTCGGCGGCTGTTGGAGGTGTGGATGGGTCACCAGTTCCGGTTCCGCCCGTTCCTCCAGTTCCACCGGTATCGCCCGTTCCACCGTCGCCGGTACCACCGGTTCCGCCAGTGCCACCAGTATCACCGGTTCCGCCAGTATCACCGGTTCCACCAGTATCGCCAGTACCGCCATCACCACTGCTTATGGCCTCCACTTCCACGATATAGGTACCCGTGGTCGTATCAAATTCCTTTACTTCCACCACTTGCAATGATGATGACGACGTGAGGTTTGCGTCACTCCAGCCGCCTGTGGTAATGGCACTTGCGGCGTCTTGTGTAAAGCCTTCCACAATTTTCACCGTGGTGCCCGTGGCAACGCCGTAAATATGCAATTTTGCCGTGGCGTCCACGGTGAGCTTACCGTCGGTACTTGTGAGCGCGGCAGACGCGCCAATACCACTTGCATCCACCACCAAGAGGGAGTTGGCGCCGAAGGTGGCAGAGTTTGTGGTGAACGACGCGGGCATGGCTGTGAGGCTGCCGTTGACGGTAACACTGCCTGTGTTTGCCAGCGTTTGCGGTTTGGCAATGAAAAGTGCCTCCGTGACGCCATTTTGCCCCCACGTATGCAGTGTTTTCTCAAAAGTTGTTTGCGCCCACGCCCTGTCCTGCCCAAGTACCCCATAAGCGTTTTGACCTATGACGATATGGGCATCTTGTGCGTTGGTTCCCAAATTGGGCATGGCGATGAATGTCGCATTGTTAATGGCAGAAGATGCTGCTTTCGCGATGAGAACTTTACCCGAGACGACACCGGTATTTTCGATGTCAAGTGATGCCTCGCCAATACTGCCGGAATAAGTCTTACCATCCGCATGCGTCACCGTACCCAATACAAGACCCGCGTCCGTGACGGTGACGGTGGCGGCCTTTTTGAGTTCATTGTTGAGCGCAAAGGTATTACTATTCGCGTCTTTCCCTGTGATGAAAACATCATAATTTACACTCCCGTCAATACCATCATTCATAACAAAAGCGCCTGTGCCCGTCATATTGAATGTCAAATCCACATCAGCCGCGTCCACATAGATGGCATTGGTTGTGCCATTCATGTGCGTATTGCCATTAAACACATTTGTACCGGAATCGGACAGGAATTGAAGGCTTTTATCTGTATAAATGGCGCCGCCATTATTTGTGGCCTTGTTGTTCAAAAAACTGCCGTTTATGGTGGTAATGATGTCTTTGCGGGTTTCGTTATAAATAGCCCCGCCGTTATTGATAGAGCTATTGTCGATGAAGTCGCCGGTGAGGGTCGTGATGGTACCAAGGTTAGAAATAGCGCCGCCGCTGCCTGTGTGGTTATCACTAACCCCGCCATTGCCGCCGTCTGCTCTATTGCCGATAAAGTCGCCGGTGAGGGTCGTGATGATGGCGCTAGAGCTGTTCCGAATAGCCCCGCCGCTGCTTGCGCTATTGCCGATGAAGTCGCCGGTGAGGGTCGTGATGGTGCC